>JAFLBZ010000001.1 GCA_017303715.1 Rhodothermia bacterium
TTGGCAATAATCATGGATTTACTGATTTAATGCTTTGATAAAATTAATTAATTTTGCAAATTGTTTTTTCGAACTGTTAATTTATTTCGTGAAACGCTTTAGTTGCATAGAAAACTTGGTTTCATCCGCTTTTTCATTATCGTACTCCTATAAAAATCGGCGAGGAATTATTCTTGGATCTACCGTACACCAGTAACGGAGACCAGTAGAAGGTGCTGAAGGTTTATACAGATTTTCTTAATACAATTTAAGACTTTGTAATATAAGAGGGCAAATTTATTAGGGACTGTTTTTGGGCAAGTAATTCTGAATTTTGGCTTGGGGTTACTCTAGTAGCCGCCAAGATGAGCGGGCGAAGCATACTCAGATAGCTTCTCGGAATCCCAGTGTATTTCGCAGCAGTATTTGGGCCACCAGAAGAAGATCATTCATTAAAAAAAACATAAAGACTAAACCAGATTGGTTTTAACGCCGGATAACCCACTTTATCGTTCGGAATTGTTGATTTACCTCAACCCGAACAAGGTACACTCCTGAAGACAGCCGTTCCACTGGCAGACGAAAAACTTGTATTTGCTCGTTTGAGGGGCGATCCACCACCTTATAGACCTCGCGCCCCAACAGATCAAACACCGAGACTTTTAAGTGGCCACTTGGTATGCCAGCTATGCGAAGTTCCCCGTATTCTTTTGCCGGATTTGGGAAAAGGGCTATGCTTAGCGGTTTGGGGACGGCCTCGGCCTCGTTCTTTACGCCAATCCTACGGAAGGTGGCTTGAAGACCGGACTCTCCAATAAGCGTAATGGTCAGCGTATCCGATTTTGAATATGAAGAGCCAGACCATCCTGCAAATTCAAATCCTTGTGCGGGAATGGCTTTTAACCTTAAGGGCACGTCTTTAAAAAACAACATCCGATGCGAACCGTTGGGCATTCTTACCCCTTGAATGTTTACCCGTCCACCAAACGTATTTTCGGGCGAGGTAACGGTTAAGTTTAGACCAACCGAGGTCTCCAAGCCAAATTTTGCTTGGTAGAAACTCCGTATCGCATCCGGCCTCTTTTGAGCAAAATCCCGCATCACTTGTATGGCATCGTCCCATGTTTTATAAAAAGATAGGCTCTTATCCCAACGTGCTTTGTGACGGGCAATTTCTGGCGATAGCAAAGTTTTGATACTGTCTATGGTTTGCAACACATGATCAGTTGAAAAAGTGGTATTGAGGTGTGCAGCCATACGTTGGATAAAATCCTCTTTAAATCTATTGTTTTCCAATAATTTACGTAAAAGAAAAGTGGACCAAGGTGGATTGTATTCAGCCGAGCTTGCGGGATCGGTAGCCCAGTTTAAGGTATTGCTGTTGTACATGCCATTGCTGTTTCCTCCGAAGCCAAAATCCAAGTCATAAATAAACCAGCGCCATTTTCCATTGGGCGTTGCAGACCGCCAATAAGAGAGGTTATGCCCCGGCCAATCGCCATTTGCCACAAAAATCTCGGACGTTGTGTAATCCAAATAATTCTCCAAATCAATTTGCTTTCCAACATAGGTCAGTGCTGTCGGTGTGCGTATATCATTTTTTGATAGCCAATCTGTTAGGGCTTTATAATGGTTGAAGTTCCCATTTTTGACCGTCCCATTCCCCTCTATGACCTCCAAAGCATCTTTATCCACACCATGATGTGCGGCTAAATAGGATTCGTTTTGCTTTTCGCGCAGATTGTGAATGCCCCAAAAAGCACCGTTTAGAAACATCAAAGCCGGACGATAAGCCATTACGTCTAACGTCGTGTTTTTTCCGATTAACGTGTGCATCAATTCGTCACGGAACATGGTTCGCCACCAATCTTGCCCGCCGCTTCTCAGCAAAAGATTGTTGTAGGAATCGAAAGGCAGTTGCGGGAAAATGTTGTATTTGATTCTGGAAGGCCCATATTGGCTACGTGCATATAAAGCCAAACCTTTCTGTGGATAAATTCGTGAGCAACCACCATAAATCTGTATGCCCATGTCTTGTGCAAAACCCACCGTTCCATTCGGTTCAAAGAAAGAGACATGCACGGGCCGTTCCCAGTCTTGGTTCCAGTTCACGGGCTTAGACGAGCAATTCCCCGTCTTGCCATTGGTTCCCTCCACATAAATTCCTGTGATGTTGTCAAAAAAGTTATTGGGGTCTGTGACAATGGAGACGATGGGCAAGCTTGCTTTTTCACCGATAAAGTAAGAATGGGTAAGGACTTCACTTTCTTGGTAATCTGGATGAAAAACAGCAGCCCGTAATGCCGTGTTTGCACCAATAGTTAATGGCTTGGTATAGATGGGTGAGACCGAAGTAGGTGGTGATCCATCGGTTGTGTAATGGATCGAGGCTTTCTCAATAGACGTACTTAAAACAACAACTTGTGGCGAATTATACAACCCACCTTCAAGGTTTGCAAGTGGTTTTGGAGCCTTCCCCAGAACACCCTTTTCAGGATTTGAGATACCGGGAGATGTAGGTGCTAAATACGTCCAGCCTCCCCTTCCATCTGGGGAACGTCCCCAAGAAATATCCGAACTTTGTTTGGGGAACGACAAAGAATCCAGCACCAAGCCTGAACGATCATACAAACCAAGGTATTCTCCATCTGCGGATAGCTTGAAATTGGTGTGTACTCCCACATTCTGGTCGTCTGCCCAAAGCAGCAAATACCCATTAGAAGGAATAAAGGTATTTTCTGGAATGGCCCATTTTTGGGTCATTTTCCGATCGTCCGAAAGGAAAAATCCACCCACATTCACAGGAAAGCCGTTTAGGTTTCGGACTTCTACCCAATCACTTTTTTGTCGAAAATCTGGATCCGATATGCCTTGAACATTAGAAGCCAATAGCTCATTCAGCACCACTTGCGCCGCAACAGCGTTCCAAATGTTCGTACACAAATACAAATAAACCAGAAAACTACAGAAAACAACCTTTCGTTTTTGACACATAACCATTGAGATATTTTTCCATAACGCACGAAAGGGTTGGCAAACAAACTCCCTCCACCTATAGCGTTTATTCATAATTATATAGTGCATTAATTCCCATGTAGGGATTACCAATCCCCCTGAATTTCTGGCGGGTACATTTTACGATAAACCAACTTTTCGCGGAGTTTGTCCAGAATTAAATTGGCGAGCAAGATAGGGATTTCATCCTTCGGTGCGAAACCTAAAATCCGCTTTGCATCTCCTTCCCGCACATCTACGCGATATAAAACACCGAGTAATTCCTCGAAGCGATGGTCTAATAACCACGAGATCCGAACAGCTAAGGTATTTCTAAGTTTTGTCGCATCCCATAGTTCCTCCGACGCAACCAAATCAAACTGCTGGGCTGCCATTTGCGCCAATTTAGTCGAGGTGTTCATCCAATGGCCTCCGTGCTTTTTGCCCCAAAAGGTGCTCCAATGCTTCCTTAAGTTGCGGGAATTGGAACGAGAAACTTTGATATTTTAACCGTTGCGGTATCACTTTTTGGCTTTGTAAAATGGTTTCTTCGCCCATTTCACCGAATAAAAGGCGGATTATTCCTGCGGGTACTTTAAAAATAGCGGGACGGCGCAAGACTTTTCCCAAAGTTTTGGAAAAATCGGCATTGGTCTCTGGATTTGGGGACACAACGTTAATTGGCCCGGTCAAGGTATTTTGGTAAAGGGCATGGTAAATGGCGGCAAGCGCATCATCTAATGCAACCCAACTCATGAACTGGCCTCCTGTGCCCACTGGCCCACCAATCCCCAGTTTGAACGGCAACAAGAGTTTTTTTAATGCCCCCCCTTTCATGGACAAAACAACCCCAAAACGGGTATAGACCACGCGAATCCCAACCTTTTTAAGGGGATCTGAGGCTGCTTCCCACTCTCGTACCACTTCCGCCAAGAACCCGCTCCCTGCCTTGGTTTGCTCGGTTGCGGGACGGTCGTGCGTTTCACCATAAAGCCCAATAGCAGATGCAGCGATAAATACCTCTGGCTTTTTTCTCAACTTAGACACCGTTTGGGTAAGCATGTGGGTCATCTCGGTACGGCTTTTTAGGATCCGTTCTTTTCTCCTTAACGTCCACCGTTTGCCCACATTTTCCCCCGCAAGATGGATGATCGCGTCCATGCCTTCGATCTGAAATTCATTGATGAAGTGCGTTTCTGGGTTGACGTAAACTTCTGTATTTTTTTGAGATGGGGACCGAACCATCCGCAAGACCTCGTGGCCAGCACCGGATAGAAAGGCCACCAATGCTTCGCCAATTAATCCATTGCTGCCACTTACCAAAATTCGTTTAGGCGCAAGAGGATAGCGGCCAAAAACGGCTAAATCATGGGTCAAAACTCGGTGACGATACGCGAAAGCACGCTCCAACGTCCGTAATACTCCTTTAAGCATAAACCGATGAGTAAGATCGGAAAGTGGGAGCTTAAATTGTATTTCGTCTTCGAGAAAACAAGCGTCTTCTCCGTCTTCGGTAATTTTATGGAGGTGTTTCCAATACGCAAAAGGCCCCTTGCGTTGGACGTCTGCGAAAAGATGTCCTTCCTTATAATCCACATGCTCAGCCACCCATTTGCGTTTAAAGGGTGTACCCGGAATACCCATTTTGATCACCGTTTTTTGGCCATTTTGAATGCCCCCGTGGGTGATCACCCGTGCATCTTGCCAAGGCGGGATCATTCTGTGTATGGCACCTTCTCTTTTATGCCAATCAAAGAGGACTTTAGCAGGTACTTCAAAACGGGATTTGTAACGAAAAATGGATGTTTCCACGCGGTTTATGGTTTTGGTTTTATCACCCGATCCATCGCTGCCAATCTTTGAAGAAGCGGTGGATGAGAGTAGTTCAAAAATACAAAAAGTGGGTGCGGGAAGAGGTTTGAAAGATGCTTTACCGACATTTTTTTCAAGGCTTCACCCAGAGCTTGTGGTTCTGGTGCGGTCTCAAGAGCAAAGGCATCAGCCTCGAACTCATGCTTCCTTGAAACATAATTGCCCAACAAACCCAATACAAGCTGAATCGGGGAAAAAAGCATCGCAAAAAATACCAATCCGGCGTGAACACTGATTTGCGCTATACCAAAGGTGGTGTACAAGGGGGCTAAGTTCAAACAAAGAGACATTATATAAAGATAAGCCCCTACTTCTAAAAACCCCGTAATCATGTTTTTTGTTAAATGACGCAATTTGTAATGACCTACTTCGTGCGCAACAATAGCCGTAAGTTCCGGAACAGTATGGTCTGCGATTAAGGTATCAAAAAGGGCGATCCGCCTATTTTTACCAAAACCCGTAAAAAACGCATTTGCTTTAGATGAACGCCGTGAACCATCCATAACCATCATATTGGCAAGAGGGAACTTTACTTTTTCGGCATAAGAAAGTACCGAAGTTTTAAGTGGATGGTCATCAGAAAGAGGTTCAAATGTATTAAACAAGGGCATAATCCAAGTAGGCGCTATGTATTGTAAAATCAAAGACAAGGCGGTCATCGTCAACCAAACATACAGCCACGCCGATGGCCCCATGCCTCCCAGTAACCAAAGGATGAGGGCTAAAACGGGTGTACCTATTATTAAACCCAAAGCCACACCTTTAATTCGGTCAAGCCAGAATGTGGCAGCCGTTGTTTTGTTAAAGCCGAATTGTTCTTCTACCACAAAAGTATTATACCAAGCAAACGGCAAACCCAATAACCCATTAAACAAAGCCAATGCGCCCACGAACAACAAGCCAGTAACCACCTCACCCCAGCCCAAACTACGGGTAACGTGATCTAACCAGCCAAATCCGTCCATGAACCAAAACAGCAGCATGGCGAGTAGGCCCAAACCGCTTTGGAAAATACTTAGTTGTGTATTCTTGTGTAGATACGTTTGCGACTTTACATAGGCCGTCTCGTCATACAAATTCGCAATCGAAGCAGGAATCTCTGCCTTAACTGCTGACATATTTAACCACTTCGCAATGGTTTCTAAGCAAAACGAGAAAATCAAGGCCCCTAAAATGGCCCATCCAAATTCATTCATATACCCAAAAGATTGAGAAGTCCCGATTGGTCGTGCAAGCCTGCACAACATTTGCATTATCAAACAATCACCTTTGCCGATTGGTTTCATGAAAGGGTTTTCATAATTCACAGATTGTCTTATATTTCATTAACCTAACCTCAAACCCATGACGTCCCCCATACGCATCCGCTATATTGATGGCCGAAGGCTTCGCCGCTGTACGCTTGCAGCAGCAAATAGGTTGATAGGTCGGCAGCAGGCACTAAACGACATAAATGTCTTTCCCGTACCCGATGGCGATACGGGAACAAACATGGCGTTTACCATGCGAGGCGTTTTTGAACGGCTCAGGTCACTCTCCAGCCATACCATTGCCGAGATAAGTGAGGGAATTGCAGACGCGGCTCTTTTGGGTGCAAGGGGGAATTCAGGTGCTATTCTTGCACAATTTTTCCAAGGCATTTCCCACGAATTACAAGGCAAACTCCATAGCACCACCGAAGAGTTTGCACATGCCATTGCACGAGGAGCCGTATGGGCACGTGAAGCCGTTTCCGACCCCAAAGAAGGCACGATTCTCACGGTTATGCAAGATTGGGCAAATTTTATCGTGCAGAATGCCCCCAAAAAAACGGACTTCTTGGAATTGTTTGAAGTTGGGGTGGAACGTGCCCGCGAATCGCTTAAACACACTACCGAACAGCTCGCGGAACTCACAAAGGCCGGTGTGGTAGATGCAGGGGCGCAAGGCTTCGTATTTTTATTAGAAGGCGCGCTTGACTATATGAAGCATGGCAGAATTGACCGAGAGTTGGAGTTGCCCGCACAAGATGACCTCCCCTCAGAAGCACATGTAGCGCATGATACCCAAGAAATCACGTTCCGGTATTGTACAGAATGTTTGGTACAAGGTGAGGATTTAGACCCCGCTATCGCAAAACAACTACTGAACAATCTTGGAGACTCCTTAGTGGTGGCTGGAGGCAAACGAAAAATGCGCATCCACATCCATACCGATACCCCCATTAAGGTATTTGATGCGCTAGAAACTATAGGAACCGTGAGCCATCAGAAGGCGGACGATATGCGGATTCAAGCCCGCGATGCTTTCGGAACCGAAACGGCGGCATTGGCCTTGGTGGTGGATAGTGCGTGTGACTTACCTCCGGAATTGATGGAGCAGTATAATATCCATGTGGTTCCTGTTCGACTGAGTTTCGGAGAAAAAGAGTATATAGATGGCGTGACCATAGATGCAGAAACCTTTTTCCGTAAATTACAAACCGATCCACATCATCCCCGAACCTCACAACCCTCTCCGGCAGATTTTGAGCGGGTGTATGCCCATGTTATGTCGCATTACGATGCCGCCATATCGCTACATATCCCAGAAATGTATAGTGGAACCATGCAATCTGCACGAAGAGCCGCTCAACGTTTTGGTGGCCGGATTGACGTTGTAGATGCGGAAGCCGTCTCGATAGCAACCGGATTATTGGCGCTAAATACCGCACGGAGAATCCAGCGCGGCTTATCGAGAAGCGAGGTTCTTGCCGCACTCCAGAAAGACGTTCAACAATTAGAAGTTTATGTTGCCCTCCCCACAGTCGAGTTTTTGATCAAAGGGGGAAGGGTGAGCCAACTTAAAGGTCTCTTTAGTCGGCTGTTCAATCTTAGACCCGTAATTAACTTTGGTGAAAAGGGAAAAATCAGTGCTGTTGGTAAAGCAATTGGCGGACAAGATGTGTATCTTCAGTTATTAAAAGTGGTGGCTAAGCAAGTTGGCCCTCAAAAAGGACTTATGATGGCTGTTGGACATGCAGCAGCCCCCACAAAGTGTAACGAAGTCATCGAACATTTAAAACAAAAATATGAACCGGCGGCGTGTTTCAGCGTTCCACTTTCGCCAGCGCTTTCCATTCATGGCGGCCCGGGACTTATTGGCATTGCCTTTCTCCCGCCTGCGTAAATCATTCACCAAAACCCAATATTCATGTTATCCTTAATCCTTATTCTGACGTTGAGTTATTTGGTCGGTTCCATCCCAACCAGTATTGTGGTGAGTAAACTATTTAAAGGGATAGACATTCGAGAACATGGAAGTGGTAATGCTGGCGGAACCAATACCTTCCGTATTCTGGGTCGTAATGCCGCACTCATTGTGGTTGTGGTAGATGTATTAAAAGGATTGGTGGCGGCGTTGTTTATTTCACAAATACGTATCGGAAATGAACCACTTCCTATCTCAGAAAAATACAATGCGATTATGTATATGGCTGGATTGGCGGCGGTTATGGGGCATATTTGGACGATTTTTGCGGGATTTCGGGGTGGGAAGGGCGTCGCAACCGGTATGGGAATGGTACTCGGCACGTTACCCGGAGGTGCTTTGATCGGCCTCCCGGTCTTTATTGCGATTGTGTGGCTAACGGGCTATGTTTCTCTTAGCTCCATTTTATCTGCATTGGCCATTCCATTTGCCTTTGTGATTATGGACGAAACCGGAATTTATAATTTCTCTCCGGTGGCCATTTGGTTTACCATTGGATTGTCCCTATTGATTGTATTTGCACATCGTACCAACATTAAAAGGCTCTTCGAGGGTTCTGAAAGCAGTTTTAAGAAGAAGTCCTAATAGTTGTTTACTTAAATTCGTTTAAGGAAGGGCACGATTGTTGCCCTTTTTTTGTTTGAACAACTGCCGAAAAGTTTGATTCCCCTGAAACCGTTTCAAGGTTTTAAAGTGGGGAGCAAAAGAGGCTCCAAGCGCTTCATCTTATAAATTGAGCGTTTAACCGGCATACAAGTAGAAAAACGCCCGTAAATTTACCGAGAAGTTAAACAGGGCGAATCATAAACAGATATGACACACCTACAAACCATCCCACTTTTCCCCCTCCCTATGGTTTTATTGCCAACGGAGCAAATTCCGCTTCATATTTTTGAACCCCGTTATAAAGAAATGATCCAATACTGCCTTGCTACGCAATCCGTTTTCGGGATGGTACTCATGATGGAAAAGGGGATTGCCCAAACGGGGTGCGGCGCAGAAATTATCCGCGACCTAAGATCTTATGACGACGGAAAAAGGGACATTTTGGTAGAGGGCAAAGAGACCTTTCGGATTGAACAAATCCGGCGAGATAATACCTACTATACTGCCGATGTTGTTTGGCATCCGATAGACCTAAATCCGGCTCCAAATACACTCAAAATGCGGTTTTTGGCTCTTTATGCCAAGTGGATGGAAGTCCTAAACCAAAAATCACACCTACAACTCAATGCCGAAGACCATCAACTCTCTTTTGCCGTAGCCCGTACCTTGCCCTTAAAATTAGAACAAAAACAAATTTTATTACAAATTGGTAGTGAAACCGAGCGGTTGGGTTATTTATCCGGTTATCTTACAAAATCACTACCAGATGCACATGAAATGGCTGAAACCAAACGACTTATCCAGTCTGACGGCCACTTCGAAGACATCCTCCCAGATTTAGACCTCAACCAAGACGATCAAGACTGATGCCAAAAATCGCCGGATACGAACTCTACACCATTGAAAGTGGCCGCTTTGGCCTCGATGGTGGCGCCATGTTTGGCATTATCCCTAAACCCATGTGGGAAAAAATCATTCCTTCGGACGAGCGTAACCGGATTCCCATGAATATGCGCTGCCTTTTGCTCATTGGGAATAACCGCGTCATTTTGGTGGACGATGGCTTGGGGGATAAATACGATGCCAAATTTGCCCATATTTATGCCGTTAATTCGGAAATGTTTAACCTACGCCGCTCCCTTACCCAACACGGCATTACGCCCGAAGATGTAACGGATGTCGTACTTTCGCACCTTCATTTTGATCATGCTGGCGGAAGCACTACCAGGAAAGGCGAACACTTGGTTCCCACCTTTCCGAATGCGACGTATCATGTGCAAAAATCACATTGGGAGTGGGCTACAAACAAACCCAATATCCGCGAAAGAAATTCATTTCTGCGGGAAAACTTAGTACCCTTGGCGGATTCAGGGCAATTACGCTTTCAAGATGGCTCCGGTGCGTTGTTTGAAGGGATTGAAACGAGAGTCGTTCACGGCCATACGCCCGGCCAACAAATGCTAAAGGTCTCGGATCAGAACCAAACGCTTGTCTTTACAGCGGATTTACTCCCCACCCTCGCACACGTACCTTCTATTTGGGTAATGGGCTACGATTTAGAACCCTTGATAACGATCTCCGAAAAAGAGGCTTTCTTACGAGAAGCTGCGGATAAAAACTGGAAAGTGATGTACGATCACGACCCTTACCACGAAATTTCCGACATTCATTGGACGGACAAAGGACCAATTGGGGTTAATCCAAGACCCTTGATCGAGCTTTGAACAAGATCCAACAGATTTTAAAGACCCGTAGCCGATCGCAAGACAAAGACACCCTGTTTCTGCACAATTTTTTCATCAATATATCGTTTTTGCCCGAGTTTTTTCGGGTCAAAATTCGCTTATCTAAACCAATTAAGGTATTGATTTCATTAAGCTTATCGTAATTCACCAACGTTCGGGAACTAAAAGCCCAACATCTATATTTAATAAATCACTTTAACCAACCTTACGTTTGCAACATAATTCATATTGCCAATCTGCTACCATTTTTTTATCGAACCATTTCCACCTAACCTTAAGATGACGGGTTCGTTTTTAGCGCAAACGTAAACGTAAATTCCATGTTAAGACGTATTTTCACTTTTGTCGGATTGCATTTTCTTGCGGCGTTCGTCTGTTTTTCTTATGCCCAGCAGGTTCGCTTAGAACGCCTTACCCAAAATGAGACGCAAGCGGTTTTTCGGATTCAAGCCGAATGGACAACGGTTCAAAAGCCAGATGATTTACGTTCCCAAACGGCCCATTCTTTCTTGGCTTCTCTAACAGAGGGCTGGCCTACCATTTCGGAACCAATTGTAATGCCCCGTCTTGCTCTTGCTACAGTAGAGGCAGCAGGCGATCAATATGAAACCTTTTCAGTCAAGCATATCACCGATAAAAGTTTATTCCAAAGCTATACGGGCGATTTGGCGGCACTTACACAAATCGGGATGGAACGCAAAAAAGCGACGGCAACCCTCTTTGCTAAACTTGTTTCTTATGATCCGGCTACGGAAACGCTTCGGCGTTACACAACCTATACCATCACGGTGCGCTTTGGGACAGGGACGGTTTTATCGAAAACGGAAGCTTGTACCAACCCGCATTTGGCCACCACACAAAGCATTTTATCCACTGGACGTTGGTTCCGATTTCCCATCACAGAGGACGGTCTTTATAAGATTGACGCTGCATATTTACAAACGTTAGGCGTTTCGGGTACGATAGATTGGACGAAAATTCAGGTGTATGGCAATGGGGGAAAAATGTTGCCGGCCAAAAACTGCGACCCACGCCCCGGCGACCTCCAGTCAGTCTCCATTTCGGTGGTTACAGATGGTGTTATTTTTTATGCAAATGGTCCAAGTGGTTGGAATTATAATGCCGAACAAAACCAGTGGGAACATTATATTCATGATTTCAGCAATGAGAACGTATATTTTGTTCGCGTAGATGAATCCACTCAAAACACCGTAAAAACCACTGCCGCACCTTTGCAAACCAACCCCGTAACCCTTTTAGAAACCACAGGAAGATGGTTCAAAGAAGAAGACAAAATAAACATCGGTGGAGATTCAGGCACAGGGTTAGATTGGTTGGGACAAGAAGTCGCGGGCGGAGGGAGTCTAACCGTGGTAGATCAGGTTTTTGAAGGTTTAACCAGTGGAACCGTGCGATACCGTTCTCGCTTGGCAGCAAGAGCCAATCCCGGCGCACAAATTGCGGTCGTTTCTGGTGCAACGACAATTCATCAGCTTGTTAGCCGAATCGTTGATTTAAACCAAAGTCTGGGCGTTAAGGCATCAGGGGAGTTGTTCTCCTTTTCCAATCCCGCCACTACATCAAGCAAGCAAACCATTCAGTACCGCATCGCCAAGACGGACAACGAGCCTCGGTTTT
Source organism: Rhodothermia bacterium (assembly GCA_017303715.1). Lineage (GTDB taxonomy): Bacteria > Bacteroidota > Rhodothermia > Rhodothermales > UBA2364 > UBA2364. The sequence continues at coordinate 12,063 of JAFLBZ010000001.1, forward strand.
GGATGGACTGGATCGAAGCGATTTATCCACAAAGCCTAACAGCAACCAACAATTATTTGCGATTCGCTACGCCAGAGGCCGAGAAAGGAGAAATGCTTTTGTCGTTACGCGGCTTTAGCGGAACCCCATCGGTTTGGGACATCACCGAAAGCAATGCGATCAAACAACTTGCTGTAGAAACTGCCGGAGGGGCTTTTCAGGTAAGGCTAAACGTTTCTGGCCGCCCCCGCGAATTGGTGGCTTTTGTACCATCTGGGTTTACCTTCAAAAAACCCAATATAGGAACCGCTGTGTCCAACCAAAATTTACACGGCATAACGGCTATTCCTCAATTTGTGATTGTTACCCCAACGGATTTTAAGGCGCAAGCCGAGAACTTAGCACAATACCGCCGTAGCCAAGGCATAACAACCGAAGTTATTGAATTAAACCACATCTTGAACGAGTTTTCCGGTGGGGTAATGGATATGCGGGCCATGCGTGACTATTTCAAGTTTTTGTATGACAAAGATAAAAATGACATCTTTAAATATGTCTTGCTTTTGGGAGATGGACACTACGACTACAGAAATATAAATGGAACCTACAATACGCTAAAAAACTGGCTCCCTGTATATCAAACCGAAGAATCTTTTGACGAAATCACCTCTTTCACCTCCGATGATTATTTCGGGTTGTTGGACGACAACGAGGGGGTTTGGGAATGGCTGTTTGATGCCAGTTCCTCTTTTGAGCGAATGGATATTGGGATCGGACGGTTTGTTGTTCAAAGCGCTAACCAAGCCGCTGCCGTAATTAATAAGATCAAGCACTATGAGCATCCAAAAAACTTCGGAGCATGGCGGTCAAGATTTACCTTCATTGCCGATGATGAGATTGCTGGCTCCCGACAACCAGAGTCGGATTTACATACCCAAAATGCAGATATGATTGCTCGAATGATCGAACAAATGGAGCCAGACATTAACTTGAATAAAATCTATGCCATCTCGTATAATCCCGTTGCAACCGCAAACGGACGACGTGTTCCAGAAGCAAGAGACGATATCTACCGTGCATTTAATGATGGGACTTTGATTTGGAACTATAGCGGACATGGTGGCTACGAGGCTTTGGCAGACGAAAAATTGGTGCTTTTGGAAGAATTAAACGAGTTAACCAATTTTGATACCTTACCTATTATTGTTACGGCTACCTGTTCATTCGGACATTGGGATTATGCAGATAAACAAAGTGGTGCTGAAGTTGCTTTTTTGAATGCTGATGGTGGAGCAGTGGCTGTTTTTACAACCGTAAGACCTGTTTATACCACAAGTTCCTTAGACGCTCTAAATCCGGGTCTCAACCGGCAATTAACCATCCAGATGGTAACCAGAGAGCCTAACGGGCTTCCCCAAAGACTCGGTGACGTTTTGAGAATCACCAAAAACACCACTGCAGGATCCCAAGACAACAACCGGAAGTTTAACCTATTTGGAGATCCTACCATGCGGGTCGGCTTGCCCAGTTTGGAAACAACCATTACAAGTATTAACGGACAAGCACCTACCGAGAATATCCAAATTAAAGCCTTGGACAAAGTTGAAATGAAGGGCGAAATCATTCAACATAACGGACAACGGGATGCTACTTTCACTGGAAAAGTGGATGTAATGGTATATGATACCCCAAGGCAAGTTTCGTTGCGGGATTCACAGTATTTACCGGACGGACAATACAAAGTTTATAGAGACCTTATTTTTAGGGGTCGGGCAAGTGTGCGAAGCGGGCAATTTTCGCTCACTTTTATTACACCAAAAGACATCTCCTATAGCAATGCCAACGGTCGTATTTCGCTATATGCGGCGGGTACACAGCGTGACGCAATTGGCCACTCCTTAAAGATCGTGATCGGAGGAACCTCAACCAATCCCGTCAAGGATTTAACAGGTCCGAAGATTCAGGTCTTTTTGAACGATACTACATTTGTTTCTGGTGGAATTACCCATAAAAAGCCGCGCCTGATCGCTAAACTTTTTGACGAAAACGGCCTCAATACCGTTGGAACAGGCATTGGGCATGAATTGCTCTTAATCCTTGATGGAGACGAACAAAATGCACGGAACCTCGGCGAGTTTTTTGTAGGGGACGAAAACTCCTTTCAACGAGGAACAGTATCCTTCGAGTTGCCCGAATTAACCCCCGGCTCCCACTCCTTAACGCTCAAGGCTTGGGATGTTTCCAACAATTCGGCGATTGCAGCATTGGATTTTACAGTGGCCGACGAACAAAACTTGACCATTCGTAACTTGGCAAATTATCCCAATCCAACCCTTGGTCCAACGCGGTTTATCTTAGAACACAACCAACTTTCGGGGCAAATGGCAGAGGCTGAAATAAAAATCTTCACCCTTAGTGGGCGTTTAATCCGACACATTGGCACCGATGAACTTCTACCGAATGGGATTTTATCCGGAAGTACCCTCCAATACAACTGGGACGGGCGAGATGAGGACGGCGATTTACCCGCTACGGGCGTTTACCTCTACAAAGCAAAACTAAAAATCACCGACGAGTCCGCCGAAAACCCAAATAAACAACAGGCTGAACTGATTGAAAAATTGGTCATCATCCGCTAAATTCGCGTTCTCCTTTAAAAACACGAACTTTAAACCTTACCACCAGAACAGAAAAATTGGTATCTTCTGTTCTATAACTTATGTACCTAAAACATGAAAGCTTTTATGATTCGTAAAACCCTGCTTGCCCTCTTTGTTTTGTTTTGCACATCGAGCCTGTATGCACAAAACAATGCTGCGGTTGTCTTTCTCCAAATAGAACCAGATGCTCGTTTTTCAGGTATGGGAAATGCTGGAAGCGCTGTAGCCGACAATTCCAGTGCCATTTTTTGGAACCCAGCCGGGTTGGCTTCTCAAAAAAACACTGAACTCTCGTTGACCCACTCGAATTGGCTCCCCAAGTTGAGTACCGATTTGTTCTATGAATACCTTACCGGAAAATACCATGTGGATGGACTGGGGACTTTTGGGGCGCATGTCACCTTTCTAAATCTTGGGGAGAGTGAGCGCCGCGATGAATCTAACAACCTTATAGATACATTCCGCTCCTATGATGCTGCTGCGGGGGTTTCCTTCGGTTTTCCAATCAATGAACGCCTTTCGATTGGCACTGGTGCCCGCTTCATCTACTCAAACCTTGACAGTGGTGGCGGTAGTGTTGGAACGCAGAAATCACGAGCGGGCATCTCGGCAGGTGTGGATTTAGGTGTGTTGTACAAAGCCCGTCCGATTAATCTGGGAGGTATCAAGACCTCACTCTCAACGGGATTTAACGTGTCGAATATGGGGCCAAAAATCCAATATGCCGACCAAGGCCAGAGTGACCCCATTCCGACGAGCCTGCGCTTAGGCGTAGCCAGCCGATTTGATATTGACAGTTATAATTCGATCACCCTTGTTGGCGACGCTACGAAACTGCTCGTCCATTCCGAAAAAAATCCTGAAACGGGCAACTTTGAAGCTGATCCGTTTTACAAGGCCATTTTCTCCGCGTGGAAGCCGCTCACCGTCAATATTGCTCCTCAAGGTCAGCCAGAAGTGCTCAAAAACCTCAGCATTGCCAATCAGATGACTTGGGCAGCCGGAATGGAGTATTGGTATCGGAAGTTTTTTGCCATCCGTGCAGGTTATTTCTACGAGCACCCAGACAACGGTAATCGGAATTTCCTTACCCTTGGCGCGGGTATCCGACAGAGCATCATTGGTGTGGATTTCTCCTATGTAATTTCGTTGCAAGAGAACGGTGCAAATGCCGACACCCCACGTTTCTCCATCATTCTAAATCTTTAAATCCATCTTCTGCCCTCGTGGCGGAATTAAGCACCTTGGTTGTGCTTTTTGGATGAACCATACAAGAATTGGGGAACGTGCGGTTGTACGTTCCCTTTGTTTCGTTAAAAGGTTTTATGCACTTTTTTAAGCAATTGGTCACCGCCTTATGTTCCATCATCTTTCTTTCGGGGATGTATCAAGACACTTGGGCGCAAAACATTCAAAATCCGGCTCATCCGCAGTACGACATCATTGCGCTGCGGGTCGCTTTCCAGCCGGATACAACTCGGTTTACAACCGGAGATGGTACATTTTCGGACAATCTTTGGAAGGGTTTAACGCCCAAAATTGACCCTTTGCCCCATAATGACCAATATTTTGAAGCGCATCTACAATTCCTAAAAAACTACATTCACCGGGTTTCGGACGGAAAAACCACCATCCGCACCCACCTATTGCCCGAAGTAGTACAGGTTTCCAAGCAAATGGGAGACTATGCCCCAACGGGTCGCTTAGCCGATAGCAATGCTGAGCGTGCTAAGTTGGCGGCATTGGTAAAAGAGGCGTGGCAACTGGCTCATGAAAAAAGTGGTTTTAGCACTACCGGTCTTGATCCGGCACGAACCATGTTTGTCCTCTTTCATGCGGGTGCAGGCAGAGACATCGAATTGGTGGGAACCACCTTGTTAAAGACGCCCCAAGATTTGCCTTCCTTGTTTTTTAATGAGGCTTCTCTCAAGCAGTTACGAATCGAAGAAGTCTATTTTAAGGGCTTTAAGGTTAACCATACCGCCGTTCTGCCCGAAACCGAAACAAGACTTGGCTATGACAGCTTCGCCAACAAACCCTTTTTAGTTGAGTTATCTATAAATGGCTTACTTGCGGCCTCATTTTTAAATTTCTTGGGTGTCCCCGATTTGTTCGACACCCTCAATGGCAAAACGGCTGTTGGGTCGTTTTGCGTAATGGATGGAGAAGGCATTTTTGCTTATAATGGCCTCTTTCCGCCTGAACCTTCTGCGTGGGTAAAGTATTATTTAGGTTGGACTATCCCCAAAACCATTAACGCTGCGTATGGAACACCGCAAACGGTGGAACTCCTCCATGCCAGTGATGCGTCCTCGTCCGAAATCTTAAAAATACCCTTGTCCAATACAGAATATTTCTTGGTTGAAAATCGGCAACGAGACCCTGAACGCAATGGGATAACCGTTCATCTCCAAAAACCCAATGGTCAGATCGAAACCCAAACATTTACCAACCAAGACAAAACTTTTTCCAGAACAGATCAATCCGGTTTTTCGGGAGGAACAGTGATCGGTGTGGACAATTACGACTGGGCATTACCGGGAGGGGTGGACAGGGCGGGAAACAACCGGATGGGCGGGATACTCATTTGGCATATTGATGAAGCTGTTTTGGCTGATAGAATGGCAGACAACCGCGTAAATACTGATGAAAACAGACGTGGTATAGACTTGGAAGAAGCCGATGGCGCACAAGACATCGGTGTAGCCTCATTTCCTTGCAATGATGCCGGAGACAACAACATTTTACGCGGTAGTTATGATGATTTTTGGTATGCAAACAATCCGGTAAATTGCGTTATTGATGGAACTGCTAAGCCCATAGGCCAATACTTGAACGAACTTGGCCCAACCACCCGCCCAAATTCGGAAACCAATACAGGGGCTAAAACTGGAATCCACCTTTCCGGATTCTCCGAGTCGGCCAATGTTATGCGCTTCGTGGTTTCGCGGAGCAAATCACCAACATACCTCCAACAAGGCTTTTACCAAGTCCCAACTTCATTTAAAACCACTAACGAGGCTTCTTATCCTGTAAAAGCCAACGTGGGGAACACAACTTGGACGCTTACCCCCGATCTTAAGAACCAAACATATAACTGGCATTTGAATGAAACTGCCGGATCAATTTTTGACCCCAAAACCTATCTCCCGGAGGCCACTTCGATCAATGGTTTTCCGATTTTAGCCCAACTTGGAGCAGGCCAACCCCTTGTCGCCATTACAACCGTTGGAAACAAGCTCATCGCTTTTAATACCCATGGCGCAATGGTAGCCGGTTTCCCCATTAATATGCCGACCTCCTCCCCCTTCCAACCTCTTTTGATCCATTTTAAAGACCAAAAGCTTGGCACAGTAGTCGTTGCGGGACGTGATGGCAATCTATATGGGTATGACCTCGACCAAAAAGGCAAACTCCATGAGGATTTCCCCTTAGCAGCAGGCGGGACCTTTAGTCACCATCCAAAGGCCAATATGCTTGGAATCTCTACAAAAACAACCTCTGATAATGGGCAATATTGGCAGTGGGAAAATGGGCGAATCGCCTCGGTTTGGTGGGGAGAATTGTTCTACGACACACAAAACAGCAATACCGTTTTCATAAATAGCCCCACACCACCAACCTCGGAAAGCCTTCTGGTGGATGCAGAAACATACAATTGGCCGAATCCCGTTCGTGCAGGTAACACCCATCTGCGGTTGGCGTGTACCGAAAAATGTGATGCAGAAATCTTGATTACAGACTTGGTAGGGCTGAAAATTTCCACAATGACCCTTAACAACATAAAGGCTCATGTGCCTTATGAAGCCCAATGGACAGCGGATGTTCCAAATGGCATTTATTTGGCGCGGGTGAAGGTAACGACTGGGCAAAAAACTGCTTATAAAATTGTTCGGATGGCGGTTATTAAGGTCTAATACCAATTAGGAATACGCTATGTTTATGGGCAAATATTTCGAAGCTCTTAGGGTGTTGGACAATCAAACTTAAGTACCCGAAAATATTTAAAACCTTGCTTAAATAAGACATACTGTTAAGCCCTAAATCGTATATAATAGCTTTTCGACCAAAGCTCCAAAAACTTTTAAAGCCACTTAAAAGGGGTACACGATCTGGCTGTGTTTGATTTTATGACAGGTCATCCTGTTTTGCAACACTCGAAATCGTTTTCTACTTCAAAACCAACTATAAAATCCTGATTCATCGCATAAACGCTACTTCTTGTCAATCTTCTCCAACAAACCTTCGAGTGCGATGAAATATTTTGCCTTTTTCTTGTCTTTGCTTTTCTTTGGTGGCTGCGCACGCTTGATGGGCATTGAAGACACCGAGACCGTATTACCCAAAACAAGCCCTCCTTCCATCCCCACCATTGCCTCTATTCAGTTGTTCGCAAATGCCGTGCAAACCCAGCCTCCTATCATCCGCATAAACAGTGACGAAACGCTCGACCTCCATTTTGATGTGATGTCATTTGAAGCTCGGCCATTATCCATTTATTTTTTTCACGAGGATGTAACGGGAAAGCGGCTTTTGCAACCCATAGAATACATGAAGTTGGCCCGTCAGGACGACCTCCTTACGTATTGGCCCTCCAGCCATACCCAACAACCGTATTCACATTATCATTACCGCTTTCCAAATCATAAAATCCAGTTCCGGATAAGTGGGCGCTATGTTCTCGCGGTAACAGAACAAGGAAATCCAACCCAAGTATTTTTTGAACGCACATTTTTTATTCACGAAAACCAGACAAACATCACCACAAATGGAAAGTTGATCTTAGGCGATCAAGTCGGTCGGTATTATTTTTGGCCGGAAACAACCCTTGAACTACCGGAAAGTATCGCTGCCAATATTCATCAATTAACGGTTTGTGGGTATGAAAACGATCTAGGGCAACCAACTGTTTGTGACCGCGACCCACGGCTGAGTTTATTTCCTCGGCTGACCTACGGCCCCTTACGTCAAGACGCTTATCAGGTGATGTGGGATCGGCGGGTGCTGGATTTAAGAACACTTCAAAATGGAGGGAAGGTCGAACAAATAAACCGCTCTCTCAACCCATTTGGTGTAAAGCTCATCGCAGAGGATGAGGAACAAGACTTGTACAGTGCTGAACATCGGACGTATGGCTACCCAAAAATCGGTTCCTCCGAAGTACCGCAAGACGCCGAAAACCTTCAGGCAGAATACGTAGATGTCACCTTCAGGTTTGTGCCTACTTCTAAAACGGCTTTGCCTTTTCCGGTTTACCTTCAAGGTGATTTTAACCAATGGAAAAACAATCCGACACATAAAATGGCTTGGTCTGCGGAAGAAAATGCGTACAAAGTAACCTTAATGCTAAAACAAGGCTTGTATGAATACAGGTATTTCTTAGACAACCCAAATCCAACCAGAAGGAATCTTGCAACTTGGTTTAACCGTTCTATACGATGGCAAACACTTGTTTTTTATCGTGATACTTTTCTGGGAACGGATCGGCTCATTGGCACAGAAGTACGGATTTGGGATTAAATCTCAAAATAAATGGCTTGACTGAATCCTATAATCTAAATGATTTTTCAATTTATTATCCTCGATAAACGATGCCCAATAACCCGCACCCCCTCCTACTGAATAGGTCTGCACAAGGTGGACTTATGCTTTTCTGGACAGGCATTGCCTTTCTCGTAGCAGCAGCATCGGGCTTAAAGTTTTTCTCGCCCTTGCTTTACCTCCTTTTGGGCATGGGTGGTACGGTTTTGGGGGCAATTTGGTACTTATTTGCAACTTATCATCAACAATGGCCGGGCATCAAAAACAATGGGATAATGCAAAATGCCCTCACCGCTCGTGGTATATACGGCTGGATACTTGGCATTGTCTTAACGGGTTTTTATGTTTTGCTCTATTGGTTTCCGACCTATCTCACAAACCTGATTCGCATTACCGATCCAATTAGCTTTGGCCTCAGAGGTGTGGCCGCCGATCAGTGGTTTTTGTATGGCGTATTTTATACCCTCGCTGTTCTGGTCATGGGTCTTCGGATGGTGTACAAATACCGCCACAACCGTTATCAAATCATCCGTACCTTCTCGGTAATGTTTTTCCAGACGATTTTTGCCTTTTTTATCCCTGCCATCCTCAAATTAATGAACGAGCCGGAGTTTTATTTCCACTACTTTTGGCCTTTAGACTATGACTATCTTTTCCCAAACACAGTTCAATGGCTTTCACAGGGGTCTTCCGTCGCCCATCTTGCTTTGTGGAGTGGCCTTTTTCTTACCTTTATTGCCACACCTGCACTGACTTTTTTCTTCGGTAAACGATGGTATTGTTCTTGGGTCTGCGGCTGTGGCGGCTTGGCAGAGACCTTGGGGGATCCCTTCCGGCAACTTTCCGACAACTCCTTGACCGCTTGGCGGATAGAACGCTGGATGATCCATACGGTACTTGTCGGCATTGTGAGCCTAACAGCCTTGCTTTGGGTCAATTCATGGACGGAAGGCGAGGTTTTGGGATCCTTTTCCCAATCTTTTGCAAAATGGTATGGGTTCGGAATCGGCTCGGTGTTCTCTGGTGTAATCGGCGTGGGATTTTACCCCTTAATGGGTTCACGGGTATGGTGTCGCTTCGGTTGCCCAATGGCAGCTTTGATGGGACTTCAACAAAAATGGTTTTCACGATTTAGGATCACCACCAATGGCGGACAATGTATCTCTTGCGGAAATTGCTCTGCCTATTGTGAAATGGGTATTGATGTGAGATGGTACGCACAGCGGGGACAAAATATTGTGCGGGCGTCTTGTGTGGGATGCGGCATTTGCGCTGCTGTATGCCCACGTGGTGTCTTAAAATTGGAAAATGGTACATCGGAACGGAACGAACGGTACGGCAAAGCGGTAATGGTTCATTCCGATGATGTGGACATTCTGACACCTTAGACTTCGCATAGAACATGAAAAAATACTTTTTAGTGCTTGTATTACTTACTGGATGTAGCACACCAAACGACCCAGAAAACAGTATATTGGCAAATAAAAACAAGCCTTTAGCAGAGGTAGGAATTCCAACATCTGTGCAGTGGAACGCCCATTGGTTTGACGGAAAGGCTGAGCTTACATCCTACCGGCTGGAACAAGCACGCTATGGCGAAATGCGAACCGGAGAAGCAGTAACCATCTTTGTAACGGAGGATTTTTCAGCCTCAAAACAAGTCAAGTTGGATCGCCCAAGTGCCGCTGGAGAAGACCGTGTACCCGTGCTAAAATTGAACCTGACGAAAAAGTTCCAGACAGGCATTTACCCCTATAGCTTAATGACTTCCGTTTTTACCCCTTTAACGGGTACTTCCAGTCTAAAGGTGACAACAAGTGTTCAAGAATGGTGTGGTCATATTTTTATGCAATATAACCTGCGCGACGGCAAGTATTCGTTCAAAGGACTATCCTACTTTGAGTCTGAAGGAGAAGAAACCGGAAACCTCCCGAAAGTCCTCTTGGAGGATGAGGTCTGGACAAAACTGCGTCTTCATCCGGAACAATTACCAACGGGAAACATCAAAATCATCCCATCTACCCTGTTTTCACGCTTGCATCACCATCCGCAACAAGTGGTTGAGGTATTGGCCGAGTGGGAAAAGACCCCAGATGCCACGTTTGGCAACCGTCCTATGCGGATTTACAAAATCACTTATGCCAATCCAGAACCCCGCACCCTCCGTATTGCCATCGAAACCGGATTTCCCTTTGCCATTTTAGGCTGGACAGAAGCCTATAACGATGGCTTTGGAAAGTCCGCACCTTTGGTTACAAAAGCGATAAGGAAAAAAACAACACGGTTGGACTATTGGTCTAAAAATACCAATGCAGACCTATCCCTCCGTAAGCTATTGGAATAATTATTTTTTGGGGTATCGCTCTGGCTGCCATGACAACATATAGTCTGGATCTTCCCATGTCAATGCCGCCTCTGTTAGCAATAAGGGTCTAAAAGTATCCACCATTACCGCCAATTCGTGGGTTTCTTTTTTACCAATACTGGCCTCTACCGTTCCCGGATGAGGCCCATGTACAATCCCACCCGGATGTAGCGTAAAGGACCCACGATCAATCCCACGTCGGCTCATGAAATCGCCTTCCGCATAGAACAAGACCTCGTCGGAGTCAATATTGGAGTGGTTATACGGCGCAGGAATGGCTGCTGGATGATAATCAAACAAACGGGGTACGAAAGAGCAAATCACAAAATTATGTCCTTCAAAGTGCTGATGAACGGGCGGTGGCTGATGAATCCGACCCGTTATGGGTTCAAAATCGTGGATAGACGTTGCATATGGATACATATAACCATCCCAACCAACAACATCAAAGGGATGATGCCGATAAACCAAGCGGTTGATGCGTCCGTTTTTTCGGATTCGCACCTCGAAAGCACCTGTTTCGTCGTAGCAAATCAATTCCTCTGGTGGACGAATGTCACGCTCGCAAAAGGGGCTATGCTCCAGCAGTTGTCCGAATTTATTCCGATACCGTCGTGGGAAATTGATTTCTCCTGATCCTTCGATCACCAATAAGCGGGGTTGAACCTCGCGATCAAACACAAAGCGGTGTGTAATGGTGCGCGGAATGTGGACATAGTCCCCTTTTCTAAAGGACAATCTCCCGAAAATGCTTTCCAAAAATCCACTTCCCTCATGCACAAAAACCATTTCGTCGGCTTCGGCATTTCGGTAAAACACCTGCATTTCTTCGGTCGGTGCCGCCAATGCCAGCCGCACATCTGGATTCCCCATCACATAGATTCTTCCGGAAAGATAATCACCAAACGGCGTAAAAGCCCCGCCTTTAATATGGCGATGTTGCAAAGGTGGGTTTTCCACATAGGTGATATTGGCCGAAATCGGTGGCAAAACGGCATCAACCAATGTCGGTGGATACAAATGGTAAGCGATGGAAGAAATACCACTAAAGCCCTCAGCACCAATCACTTCTTCCTGATAGAGGCTCCCATCCGGTTTGCGGAATTGGACATGTCTTTTTTGGGGAATTTCACCCAAGCGATAATAAAAAGGCATATTTGATCAGATTAAAGGTTTCCACGGAGGGCTTGTTCACGTTCAATGGCTTCAAAGAGCGCTTTAAAATTACCCTTTCCAAAAGAACGTGCGCCTTTTCTTTGGATAATTTCGTAGAAGACGGTTGGCCGATCTTCAACGGGTTTGGTAAAAATTTGCAACAAATACCCTTCATCGTCTCTATCCACCAAGATTCCCAAGTCTCTAAGGGGTGCGAGGTCTTCATCAATATGACCAACGCGGGCCAAAACCTCGTCATAATAAGTGGATGGTACTTGTAAAAATGAAACGCCTCGCTGCCTCATTGCCGTAACCGTCTCGATAATATTATCGGTGGCCAAGGCAATATGCTGAACGCCCGCACCTTTGTAAAACTCCAAATACTCCTCGATTTGGCTCTTTTTTTTGCCATCGGCAGGCTCATTAATAGGTAATTTGATGCGCTCATTACCATTCGACATCACTTTAGACATCAATGCGGTATAATCGGTCGAAATGTCCTTGTCATCAAAAGAGACCAACTGACGAAAGCCCAATACATTTGCATAAAATTGAGCGTAACGATTCATCTCACCCAATTCAAGATTACAAACCACATGATCAACGTATTTTAGACCAATGGCTTCCGGCGTAAAATAAGGATTGTGAAAGGCGATAAAGCCCGGCATAAATGACCCATTGTACTTTTTTCGTTCGACAAAAGTGTGAATGGTATCACCATATGTGCGGATGGCAGATTTTACAAGGAGACCAAATTCGTCTTCTAAGGTGATCGGCTCGTGAACGGGAATAGCGCCACGCTCAACGGTAGCATCAAACGAATACGTGGCATCATCCACCCAAAAGGCGACATCTCGGACACCATCGCCATGTAAATGTGCATGATTTGCGATAAAATGATCAGGCGAAAGGGCTGTTGTGAGCAGGAATCGGATCTTATCTTGTCGCAAAACATATGTTACCGCTTCGCGATATCCAGTTTCTGGCCCGCGATATGCTTCCAACTGGAAACCAAATGCCGCTTGATAATAATAGGCCGCTTGTTTGGCATTACCCACATAAAACTCTATATAATCGGTTCCATTGATGGGTAAAAAATCGGTTTCGGTTTGTACTACAGGGTGTATTACGCTTTCCATTGAGGTTTTCTTTAGGGGATTGGTTAGGAACTACAAATGCTAAAGTACCCGAAAATGTCTTGTTTTGTACCTTCTAACGAAATGTATTCGGAAATTCGGCAAAAATCCGGTTTTGGTTGGACAATATTAAGCCTAACAAAATATAATTAGGTGTTGATTTGGCAAATGAACTTTTTTACAGAATATTACATGCCACAATTTGAATTAAAATTAGTGCAGCCCGTCCCGTTTGAGGGCTTGGTTCGGGCGCGCTCTAAGCAAGATGCCCTTTTGGGAAAATGGCCACAGGACGCCACAGAATTGCCAGAAATACAAGCCGCTGCGAACCTTCAAGGCTGGCAAGAAATCACCCTCGGACAAGTGGTTATCGGGCAGATCCGCGACCATAACCGCATGAGGTTCAGGAGAGATTGATGGGAGATCATCTTTTACCGAACGACGCATGGACGCTCCTCCACCGGAAATACTGGTTCCAGTCCGTCTTTGGTAGTCTTCGTCAAGACCATGTACGGTTGCCAAATGGCGTAGAAATTGACGATTATTACGTTATGGAATATGCGGACTGGTGTGGCGTTTTGTGCTTCACCCAAAGTGGCGACATCCTTACCGTTTCGCAATACCGACATGGAGCCGCACAGGAAAGTATCGAGTTTCCGGCTGGGATGGTGGACGCAAAGGAGACCCCACTGGAGGCTGCGAAGCGGGAATTATGGGAAGAAACAGGCTACATCGCCGAAAAATGGCAACCACTGCTCGTCTGCTACCCTGAACCCGTAAAGCAAACCAATCGTGGCCATATTTTTGTGGCTCAAAACGCAAAAAAGGTCTCCGCACCGCAAACAGAAGCCACCGAGAACCTCCATTTACATGTCGTTAGTCCAGAAACCCTTTTCCAATGGGCGTTGGAGGGGAAAATCATCCACGCCGTCTATCAAACGGCAGTATTCAAAGCAAAGATACTGGGATTGCTTTGACGTTAACCCCTGCAAGAACCGATGCTGTGGTATTATCTTTAAGCCTCGATGGATCCACTTTGAGGAAACTCCACCCACTTGTCTTGTTCTTGGCTGGTAAATATTGCATCAATGATGCGCATATTGGCAAGAGAATCTACCAAAGGGATGGGCATAGATTTGGTGCCAAGGATAGCCGCTGTAAATGCCTCACACATTTGTACATAGCTATTTACAGGTTCGCTTTCCCAAACCACCGAACGCCCCTCTTTCACCAAGGTCAGTTTAGCCGGATCATGATTGGGCTGAAAAAATGGCGTTTCCACCAGCACACGTCCTGTAGTGCCCACCACTTCCACCATTTGTTGGTGCTCGGACTGGGTTCCGCAAACAAATGATGCTTGTATCCCATCAAAATCCATCAATGCCGTCACCAAACGATCTACGCCAAAAACCGGATCGTTTTCCACCAAGCCCATTACCCGCTTCGGTTCGCACGCTGCAAGCCACCTCGTCACCGAGATGCAGTAGCACCCAACGTCCAAGAGACCGCCACCGCCGGGTAAATTGCCATTCCGAATGTTTGCGGGATCGTCGTTAAAATAGGTAAAAACGGAGCGGATAGACTGAAGTCGGCCAATTTCTCCGGCAGCAATCCAGTTCCGCACTTGCTCCCACTGCGGATGAAAGCGGTACATAAACGCCTCCATCACCTTTAGCTTAGGAAATTCTGTAACAGCTTCGGCAAGCGATAGCGCCTCCTTCGCCGTTAAAGTGAGTGGTTTTTCACAAAGGACATGTTTTCCGGCATTCAACGCCGCTAACGTCAAAGGTAAGTGCAAGTGATTCGGCAAAGGGTTGTACACCACATCCACTTCGGGATCGGCCAAGAGGGCCTCGTAACTTCCATAGGTTTTGGGAATGCCCAACTTCGCCCCAATCCGAGCGGCATGGTCGGTATTACGAGACGAAATGGCCACCACATCGGCTTGGTCACTGGCCTGTAAAGCCGGAATAACGGCATTAAGGCCAATGCGTGCAGTGCTAAGAATACCCCAACGGAGGCGTTGAGTAGGCTGTTTTTGCATAAGGGTACTTCAGGGGAATGAATCCAACGTACAATACTTTCAAGCGGAAATATTCCGTTTAGTTGCCACAAAATAAAGATAAGCGGCTCCAAAATCTATTGAAAGTTTTGTATTATAATCAGTCATCGGTTTGTTTTACCGTTCGCAGCAAAGGCAAGAAGACTTTTAGTATAGGGGCAAGCGACTTGGCTTAGGAAACATTCTTCCAGCCAATCCTTAACACAAGAGCATATGAATCTTTTTCTATGGATACTTTTAGGCTTTTGCCTAATGGAAATAGCCGCTTATATCTTACATCGCTGGATTTTTCATGGCTGGTTATGGCGGATACACCGCACTCACCACGAAGTTTCAAATAGCGTTTTTGAACTGAACGATATTTTCTCGGTAGGTTTTGCAGCCATATCAATGGCCATGATGTACTACGGTCTTCAATCTAGTGCAAACCAACATTGGCTGGGAGCTGGTATCGGGATTGCCGTCTATGGCATCTTATACTTCATCATTCACGACCTCTTTACCCACAAGCGTTTCCGGCCTTTCAAATCGGAAAACGAAGCCCTTCAAACCATACGTAGGGCACATCAGCGACACCATCAAACCGTAGAAAAAGAAGGATTTGAACCGTATGGACTGTTTTTGTTTCCTTATAGCAAATTTAACACCCCATTTATGCGCAAAAACAAACCTCAGCAGGGACAAAAAAAGACCCATGTAGAAGATTGAAGGCTTTTCAGTCGCTGAAAACGTGGTTTCTGTGCCATATAAAAACCATAGAAGTGACGATTTTTATCCCTCCGTTCCGACGGTACGATGTGCCCTTTCCGACTTCCATTGTTTGAGGTCGCGTAAACATTCGTGTCCAAATGCCGAGACCGACAATAAAATCATAATACCCGCAAAAAGCCACAAGCCCAAAAACAAGGCAATACCCAGATGAAGGGCAATCATGTTTAAAAGCCAAAACACCCGAAGGCGGGGAACCCACATGCCAACGCCATACAACGTCTCGATCAAAAGCGTCCACCAACCCAGAAACATTGGTATGAAGGGATAATCGGCCACCCAGTACATGTCAATTCCGCTTTTAAAAAACGGATGGGTCATCGAATACCACAGAATATCCCCATTCCACCATTCAAAATTCCAAATTTTGCCCACACCAGCGGATAAATAGGCAAAACACATATGGACTTGAAGTACACGAATGGCTACCCCAGTCCCCCATGTTGCCTCTGGAGATACCCAACCCAGTTTAACGTCTAAAGACCACGCTTTTGAGACCGGAAAAACCATTATATAAAAAAGAGAGATATGCACAAAAATATCCAAACCATAAAAAAATGTTGGAATACTTGCCATAATGACAATGTGCATAAACCACGAAATCACCGAGAAAATACGGGTGAGCAGCCCAATCGCTACCATGCCTAATGCACCAATATAGACCCAAAAGAAGACATAAATGCGTGTTTCTTCAGCAATACCCAATGTGCCCAAAAACTGGCTAACGTGTTCCATATGAATTTCCCACGGGTTATTCAATGCCCGCGAGATCTCCCATTGTATCCAGCCATATTGTCCTACGAAGGCTTCCCAATCTGGAAGCCATAACAAGGCTTGCACAATACAAAACAAGGAAATCGCTATTCTAAAGAACCCCAAGGGTTTAGGTGACTGCGGAGTTTCAAAAAAAGCAATTATCCACGCAGTGGCCGATTTTAAGGATAAGGAGGACATGTTTTTTTGGTTTGGCGAACTCCCAAATTATTGGCCTGCAAAGGCCGCAAAATAGACTTCTCGCGGCTGGCTACGCTTCCCCATTTTCCATTCTCGGAGACTTGGATTTTGCATACCCATCAAACGAACATCTACCTGAACAGCATCTCGATTTTGGTTCAGCATCCGTACCGCAACCGTATGCGAAAGCAAGTCTTGGTATGTGGTGTCTTGACGAATGTAAACACTCAAGCCATAAAAACGGTTATACGATTCATGTGCATGGGTATAATACCGAAACCCTTTCTGGGTGTCTAAAACCACCTTAGAACTATCCCATTTATGTAGGGTATATCGTTCAAAAGCCACACTGCCCACCTTTTGCGAAAAGAAACCAAAACTCCAATCACCAAAGTACAGATCGTTCATAACCGCAGTAAAGTAGCTAAAATTGGTTCTTTCTAACTTGCCGAGAAACTGAAACAAGGCCATTGTCAGAAAGCAAAAATGCACCACCAAAAGGATACGGATAAATTTTCGCATGAGGGCTTGTAATATAAAAAAGGGAGACAAGAACCAAGCCCGTCTCCCAAAGTTCATTTGAGGGGACTTATTGGTATTTCACCAAAATAGACTGGATTTTTTGCGCCTTGGCCTGTCCTACAACCGATTCGAAGGACTTCATGTCCGATTTGTAAATAAACACATAACCCGGATCGCGGGTAATGAAGGTCATTCCTTGGAGGTCACCGGGGCGTCGAATTTTCGAAACGGCCTTCACCTCAGAAAGCCCCATATTTTTCTTACCGATCGTGCTACCGTCCGAAAAGCGAATAAAATATTGGCTGGGATTCACCCCCTTTAACAAGCTCGTCAGTTCTGCTTTGTCGGCGGCATCAATTGTACCCCGACCCAGAATAAAGCCTTGGTGCTGCTGGCGAAGTGTGGCGATTTTAGCCTCGGTTAGTGCGGGCTGAGCGGCTGCTACGCCTGCCGATAAAACAAGGAAAAACAAGGCCATGAGGCCAAGTTTAGGGTATAAAATGTTTTTCATATACGGATGAAGGATTAAAATTAGAAACGGCTGGCAAGTTGTTGAATTTTTAAGGCTTTTTCTTGACCTACCTTAGATTCAAATGCCTTTAAATCTGATGTGTAAATGTAAATAAATTCAGGCCCTTCTACGATGAAGGTGATGCCTTGTGTGCCACCGGGGCGCCGGATTTTGGACAGGTTCTTAACTTCAGCAAGTCCTAAATTTTTCTTCCCCATCGTGGTTCCATCTGCAAAGCGGACAAAATAGAGATTGGGATTAACATCTTTGAGCAAGGCTTTCAGTTGGCTTCGCTCATTAGCAGGCATCGTGCCATTGGCCAATAAAAAACCTTTGTTCGAGGCTTTTAATTGTGCAACCTGTGCAGCTGATAAGGTTTTTTGTGCGTGTGCTTGGCTGATGATGCCCATCAATAGGACAACAAATAGGCCAATGCCCAGTCTGAAGGGTAATTTCATGACGATAAAGATTGAGTTATGATTGGTTAAGGCGGAATGGCGAAAGAAATTGCATTCACAACCACAATATCCGAAAAAGGTTTAATATTTAAAAGGTGTGAAGTCACAATAATTTCATATTCATGATTTTTGCTAAAAAACTTATATATCTTTAAACAAAAATATATCTAACCAAATCTTGCAAGGCCATACGCAACGAACACCTTTTGGCTCTATCAAGGCGAGAACAACTTGGTAAATTACGATGTTTAAATACGACGAAAAGGAATGGTGTAAGTCGGTGAAGAAGGGCAAAAAAAAGCCGACGTAAAGCCGGCTTTTGGTTGCGGGGGCGGGATTCGAACCCACGATCTTTGGGTTATGAGCCCAACGAGATACCACTTCTCCACCCCGCGCTGTTATATTAGGAAGGCAAATATAAGGCAAAAGACGTCCCACTGCAAACACCTCACAGTTCTTCATGATTGTTTAACGCTTTCCAACCAAGCATCAAAAAGATTTTGCAGGTTTTGTTCATGCTGATGTTGCTCATAGATCCGGGCCGGTGCCGCCCGATCGGTACAAGAAAGTGCAGACAAGCTACAACGCTCACAGGTTTCATTCACCTGTATAGCAGCAATGGCGGGATCATTCCAGAATTTGACCACCGATTTAAGATTTTCGTCCACCATCAACCCAATATTGATGGCAGACAAATGGCGATCCTTCAGCAATAACCTACGCGAAATGGAAAAAGTTAAAAAGCTGGCATTTGCATCCATAAAATTTAGCCGTTTTAGGCTGGTGGTTTCTTGGTGCGGGGTTGTAGGTGGGAACTGGGAGAGCGCACGTAATTGCGTGAGCGCCGTCCACCTCCGGCAGTAATGTTCATTCAAGCCTTTTCCATGATACATAAATACGGGCGAGAGGTTTAAACGTTTGGTCAACAAAAAGTCATCTGAACCAATCGGGTGTGTAAATCGTTGATAATACAAGTGTTGGAGGCCCATTTTTCCCGGAATAAGTTGGCTTAACCGATAAAGAAAAAGTTCGGGTGTAACGTCATAATGGGCTTTGATCTGCGAAAAATGAGCGGGATCCCACTTCGGTTTTGAGAAGAGCTTCATCAATTCATTTACAATCGCATCCCCGTCCAACATGACGGCTCCAGCAAAGTAGGAGGCTTTAAAATAGGAGAGTAATCCTTCAAACGTTTTTGACGGGCCGATATGACTTCCAGAAACCATGGGCGCATCTGGCAAATTCAAAATTTTGAATCCCAATTCCCTTAATTGAATGAAGATGCGTTGTGAAGACCAAAGTTTGGGGTTGATAAGCAGTCTCTCCGGTTTACCTTCAATCCGAATTGAACGTATTTCAGGCATTTCCAATACATTGGGCAGACTATCGAAAAGGACGTTTTGGCTAAAGTGAGTTTTTGCCAGATGGATTAATGCTGCACCTTGTGGATCGTTTTGCAGTGTCCATTGGAAGGTTTTTCGGAACATAGTGGCCGCTTCTTCCAATTCTTGAAAATAATTCTTTTTCATGGCTTGGAATGACCGAAGTGCAGCATGTAGAAAGTGGTCTATATGCATATCGTACTCTCCCACAATCTCCGTCAAGGTTTGAATGAGAGCGGATGCACTGTGTGGCTCGCCCGACACCAATTCCAAAAGGTCTTGCCCGGTAATCCCAAAAATTTCAAAGGGGAAGGACTGCATCATCTCCGACCCAAGGAGCGATTTCAGGGGATCCAGTTGATCGGCAAGTTGAGTGGAGACCAAGTTATCAAATGGCAAATCCAAGACCTGCGACAACAAGAGCAGTTTTTCCGGCTTCGGGTATTTTTTCGCTTTCTCAATCTCGCTAAGGTATGAGATCGAAAGGCCCGTTTTTTCCGCAAGATCTCGCAGGGAATAATTTAGCTTCGTTCGCTGCTGTTTGATTTTAAGCCCAAGGATAAAGCGTAGATTTTCAGAAGTCATATCAATAGGGGTAATGTTCGCTACCTGCGAAAAATAAGGCTTTGCCCAAGCAACATGATGAAGAAATCAGGATATAAGCGAAATATTTTATTATTAGCGAAATTTCGCTTGTAGAATATTTTTTCTATTATTATCTTTTATCCATACAAAAAGACCCAAACATTGAAGGACGATCTTTAAAAGAACAAAGAAAAGATGGAAGAAATGATCGAAAAAGTTGACTTTTTTCCGGAAGCGCTTTCGGAAAAGACTATGATTCACAGCCCTGCACTGACCCCAAAAGCGGCCACTATTCTAACACCACAGGTAGTAGCCGTGCTTGAAAAGCTCCACAATCGCTTTGAACCTGCACGAAAACAACTTTTGGAAACACGCCAAAATCGCCAAAAGGACTATGACGCGGGCAAGGTTCCGACGTACCTCCATGAAGAAAATTCGGAAGCACGCTCGGAATGGCAAGTCCCCGAAATCCCAAAAGATTTGCGAAGAAGAAGAGTGGAAATAACGGGGCCGGTGAACAGTGCCAAAATGGTGATTCAGATGCTCAACCGTAACGAACAAGGTTTTCGTGCGGATACGGCGATGTTGGACTTCGAGGACTCCATGAAGCCAACTTGGCAAAATGTGGTAGAGGGGGTATTAAACGTGATTGCCGTTGCCGAGAACCGGTTAGAAACCGTAGAAAACGGAAAACACTACGTTTTGCATCCAGAAGATCAAGCCGTGATGATGGTACGTGTTCGCGGCTTGGCCTTAGACGAATCAAACATCAGGATCAATGGCAAGGCCATCTCCGGTGGTTTGTTTGACTTGGTTTTGACGTGGATGCACACGGCGGAGAAGTTGATTCAACAGGGTAAAACGCCCAAGTATTATATCCCAAAAACCGAATATCACGAGGAGGCCCGTTGGTGGAATGCCGTTTTCTCGGCCTTAGAGTCCGAGATTGGGGTTTCAGAAGGGACATTACGCGCCACATTTCTGATCGAGACGTTGCCCGCTGCCTTCCAAATGGAGGAGATTCTGTACGAATTTCGCACCCATGCGGCAGGAATGAATGTGGGGCGTTGGGATAAAATTTTTAGCGACATTAAAGTGCTTAAGAACCACCCAGATAGGGTTATGGGAGACCGCGCAACCATCACCATCAAGCCCGATACACCTTGGATGTACCAGTATGCCCGAAGATTGATACAGGTATGCCACAAACATGGTGCTTTTGCTATTGGCGGAATGGCAGCCTTTACGCCCGGTAAAACACCCGAATTACGCGCCGAACAAATGGCGAAAGTGGTTGCAGACAAGCAATTAGAAGCCTCGCTTGGGCACGACGGTTGCTGGGTATCTCATCCCTACTTTATTGGATCGGCGCTGAAACAATTTACGCGAAACAACCAATTGGATGTTTTACAAGACGATCTTGAGGATTATCCAGACTTGTTGCCCAAAAGTCGAGGGCCATATACCATCGAAGGTCTTCGCACCAATGTTCGGGTTGGGATTGCTTATTTGGAAGGCTGGAACCGTGGTATTGGCTGCGTGGCATGGGACAATCTGATGGAAGACTTGGCAACCTTAGAAATATCTCGCGCACAAATTGGGCAATGGCTTAAACATGGCATTGTGCTAAAGAGCGGAGAAAAAGTAACAAGAGAATTTGTTTCTACTATTTTCTCTGAAGAGTTACAAAGAATAGAAGACGAATTAATAGAGGCAAATGCAAGTGTACACGTTTTGGAGTGCTTCCGAAAAGCTGCTGAAGATGCAAAGACACTTTTTCTACAAGAAGAATTTCATCCACACTTGGCCTTGTGTTCTGAATTGGCCCACTAAAACTAAACTAAAGCATCATTGATAATAAAAGTGACCCCATACAAACTGCGTAACGACCAAATCCCGCAATTTATCTGAGGTCAACTGATTTACACAATCCAAAATAAGGAGTTCTCACATGGAAATCCAACACTATATGCAAACAGATTGGGCGAACAACCCACGCTGGGCTGGCATAACGCGCCCGTACTCGGTTCAAGATGTGTTACGGCTACGCGGAAATTTCAGAATTGAATATACCCTTGCACGTCTTGGGGCAGAAAGGCTGTGGTCTTTGTTGCAAACCGAAGACTTTGTAAATGCCTTAGGGGCGCTAACCGGCAACCAAGCCATGCAGCAGGTACGAGCCGGATTAAAAGCCATTTATCTTTCTGGATGGCAAGTAGCAGCAGACGCCAACTTAGCTGGAGACATGTATCCCGATCAAAGCCTATATCCGGCCAATAGTGTTCCTGCCGTTGTAAAACGCATTAACAATACCCTTCTACGGGCGGATCAGGTGATTAGTGCCGAAGGCGGAACAAATGATGTCCATTGGCTGGCTCCAATTATTGCAGATGCAGAAGCCGGATTTGGCGGGGTTTTAAATGCCTATGAGTTGATGAAGGCTATGATTGAGGCCGGAGCCGCAGGCGTCCACTTTGAAGACCAACTTTCTTCTGAAAAAAAATGTGGTCACTTGGGTGGTAAAGTACTGGTTCCAACCAACGAGGCCATCAAGAAATTGGTTGCTGCCCGCCTCGCTGCTGACGTCTGTGATGTTCCAACACTCTTGATTGCCCGCACCGACGCCGATGCCGCAACCCTGCTAACCAGTGATATTGACGAACGGGATCGCGAATATTGCACAGGAGAGCGCACTTCGGAGGGCTTCTTTAGGATCAAAAATGGCCTTCCAACTGCCATTGCACGCGGTTTGGCGTATGCGCCTTATGCAGATTTGATTTGGTGCGAAACGTCAAAACCAGATTTGGATGAGGCGAAAACATTTGCCGAAGGTATCCACAAAACCTTCCCGGGCAAAATGTTGGCCTATAATTGCTCACCTTCGTTTAATTGGAGCAAAAACTTAGATGCCACAACGATTGCTAAATTCCAACGCGAATTGGGGGCAATGGGGTATAAGTTCCAGTTTATCACCTTGGCCGGCTTTCATGCGCTCAATTATGGCATGTTCGACTTGGCATATGGCTATGCACGGAACCAAATGCCGGCGTTTGTGGAACTTCAAAATAAAGAGTTTGCTGCTGCCGATCGCGGCTTTACGGCTGTAAAACACCAGCGCGAAGTGGGCACAGGCTTCTTTGACGAGATCACCAATATTGTATCCGGCGGGATGGCCTCCACAACCGCTTTGGCGGGTTCCACCGAAGCAGATCAGTTCCATTGAGGCATCAAATCTCAAATACAACAGCGTCTTATCAAGCGGTAGGACGCTTTTTGTATGAGGTATAAGTTCTAAAATTTAGTTTTTAAGAAATTAGGCTTCTTGAATTAGTTTTTGGTGGATCGTTAAAAAATACGTTGGCTTCGACTACAAAAAGCCACTTACCTCCTCATCAAGCACCCTTTGCTTGTTGTTTGGCTGCTTTTTCGAATTGTCTTTTTTCTTTTTTACTGGTCGCATCAGCTACACCCATAGGTACATCAGACGTCTCTTGCGGTTCATCACGAAAAGATTCCAGATAGAAATCCACCTTGTCCACGCTTTCGCGAATCCAGACCAAGCGTTTTCGTGCCATTTCTAGAACTGCAAGAAATGTGGTAATAATAAACGATTTACTTTTGCCCATACACGTTTCCACAAAACTCAAGCGCCCTTGCGCCTGAATCCGTTCTCGCAGGAAGGCTTCTTGCTCCTCTATAGAAAAGTTTTCTGGTGCGATGGCATGGACGGGTGGGGCGTCCTCTACTTGCTTCAATATCCGCTGTAACGCAGAAATAAGCCCAAAGAGAGACACGCGATACAAGACTTCCTCGTTTGGGGTTACATATTCTTGTACCATACCTGCATTGCCACGGACAAAGCGATTGCTACGCGCCTCGTGTGCCGCCTCCAAGTGTGCAGCCCCTTCTTTATACCGAATATAGGCCAAAAGCCGCTCCACCAATTCCCGACGTGGGTCTAAGACTTCGCCATCTTCGTCCAACGCTTGCCGTGGCAGCAACATTTTTGTCTTTATGCTGATCAGCAAAGCCGCCATATAGACAAATTCACCCGCTGTATCTAAGTTTAATAATTTAAGGGTTTGGACGTAGTCTAGAAACTCTGTAGTGATATACGAAATGGGAATATCAAAAATATCTATCTCGTCCCGTCGGATAAAATACAACAAGAGGTCTAAAGGCCCTTCAAACTCGGTCAACTGGATGCGGTAGTCCATACATCAATCTTGGTTCAGGGTCGGTAAATAAACCACCTCTGCAAAGTTTTTGGGGTCAAAAAGCTCGATCGCCGCCTTTTTTATTTCCTCAGCACCTACGGCATCCACCGCCTCGGCAATTTCCTCTGGCGCATAAAATCGTCCGAAATACACTTCCATCCGTCCCAGACGCATCATGCAGTTGGTTGTGCCCTCCAATTCAAACATTAATCCAGCCTTAATCTGCTTCTTGGCTTGCTCCATCAACCGCGTCGGAATGGGTTCATCCACAAAACGCAAAAGTTCACGATGGATTAACTGCCTTGCACGGTCTATTTTGGCCGCATCGGTTCCCATGTAAACACTAAAATCTCCGACGTCCGAGAACACATTCAAACTTGCATAGATGCTATAACAATAGCCATATTTTTCCCGAATATTAAGGTTTAGCCGACTGGACATGCCGCCGCTCAACATGGTGTTCAGCACAGAGAGAACATTCCGACGGGCATCATCTTTCAGACCAGCGCAGGTGGTTCCGAGCAATAAATGGGCTTGTTGGATGGGTTTGGGAATGGTTTTTTGTTGTACGACCACAGGCGCTAATATCCGTTCTGGAAACGCGGTCATAGACGACTGGACGTGTTGGGTGTATTTTTCCACCAAGCGGACGACCTTCTCGTGGGCAATGGCTCCCGCAACCGCTACCACCACGCGATCCGGCTGGTAATGCGTGCTGATATACCGCATCAACTGGTCTTGGGTGAAAGAAGTAACCGATTCTGGAGACCCAATGATCGGATGTCCCATGGGCTGATCTCCATACACAGCACGTTCAAAGTGATCGAAGATGGATTCTTCTGGGTCATCTTCATACATTTTCATCTCCTCGATCACCACTTCTTTTTCTTTCTGGAGTTCGTCCTCCGGAAAAGTGGGATTAAAAACGAGGTCGGTCAATAAATCTATTGCTCGCTCGGTATGCTCTGCCAATGCACGGGCATAATAACAGGTATTTTCTTTGCCCGTAAACGCATTTAAATACCCACCAACCGATTCTAAATATGCCGCAATTTGCTTCATCCGACGGTTGCGCGTTCCTTTAAATACCATGTGTTCTATAAAATGGGTAATTCCTTCTTCGCCTTTCAACTCATCGCGACTACCGCTATCCACCCATATCCCTACGGATACGGTTCTGACCGTTGGGATGGTCTCTGTTACCACCCGAATGCCATTGGCCAGTACAGTTTTTTGCATCATATGCCTTAATTTTTTTGTAGAACGACGAATATACCAAATCCTAAGTGTAATTGGTATGGATGTCTTTGAAAAGTTGGGCTTGCACATGGTGTAAACTCGCTGTATCATATCCTCAAAAAAAATCACCATGTTTTGGTTACGTTATACAACGCCCTTCTTGAACATTCTTCGAAAACGCCTAACACGCGGCCAGTTTGTGATGGGCCTTGCTGTTGTAACAGGGATCACATCGGGTGCAATTGCAGTGCTGCTCAAGTCCGTTGTCCATTATATCCAACAGTTTTTAAGTAGCGTTAGTTTGTTCGGATGGACGTATGTTTTTTTTCCTTTGTTTGGCATTTTTATTACGGTCTGGGTGATCCATCGGTTTTTTGGAGGAAAATTAGAACGTGGTGTTCCGGCGGTCTTATATGCTATTGCGCAGCGATCCAGTTTTATCCCGCGCGTTAATACCTACTTACACGCAGTTTCGAGTGCCATAACAATTGGATTTGGCGGCTCGGCGGGGCTGGAAGCGCCCATTGTGGCAACCGGTTCAGCGATTGGGGCGAATTATGGCAAAATTTACCGAACGAGCTATCCAGAACGAACCCTCTTATTGGCATCTGGAGCGGCGGCAGGTATCTCGGCTGCGTTTAATGCTCCCATTGCGGGCGTAATGTTTGCCCTTGAGGTATTGTTAACCGATGTTGCGGTGAGCCATTTTATTCCCTTGCTCATTGCTTCGGCTACAGGCGCGATTTTTTCCAAGTTGCTTTTAAACGAAGGTATTTTATTTGCTTTTAACATTTCGGAAGGCTTAGAAGCCTATCATTTGCCATTTTATCTTTTTTTAGGTGTATTGGCGGGACTACAAAGCGTCTATTATGCGCGTGTAACACACTGGGTAGAGCGCCAATTTGCCCGTCTAAAGCACCACCCTTACCGCCGAGCTTTTGTTGGTGGGCTTATCCTTGTGGTTCTTTGTACGTTTTTCCCGCCGCTTTTCTCGGAAGGTTATTCCAGCCTAAAACTATTGGCGGGTAACGATCCCAAAACACTTCTACAACATCCATTCCTCCCAGATTTACCAGAAACCGAGTGGATGCTTTTGGTCTTGGTGGCTGCCGTCTGTTTACTCAAGGTTTTTGCAACCTCCATCACTTTAGCTTCTGGCGGCTATGGTGGGAATTTTGCGCCATCGCTTTTTGTAGGTGCATATCTGGGCTTTTTCTTTGCACGCTTTATCAATTATTTCAACTGGATCAAACTACCTGAAGCCAGTTTTACGGTCGTAGGTATGGCTGGAATCTTAAGCGGGGTAATGCATGCCCCCTTGACGGCCATTTTCCTTATCGCCGAGATCACCAGTGGGTATTCACTTTTTATCCCGCTTATGCTCGTGGCCTCGGTTGCCCTCTTTATTTCTCGGCACTTCGAGCAATACGCAATGGATACCAAAAAATTAGCCACACAGGGCGATATTTTCACCTCTAACCGCGATCACAATGTCTTGACCCGATTAAAACTAAACAAGTTATTGGAAAAGGATGTTGCGGTTGTACATCCAGATGGAAATCTTGAAGACTTGGTTGAGGCAATCCGAAACAGTAAGCGTAATTTATTTGCCGTCGTAGAACGATCCGGTAAATTCGTTGGAGTGATTACCTTAGATGACGTTAAAGACGTGATTTTTGATCGTGAATTGTATCATTGGTTGGTCATCGAAGACGTCATGACCCGTCCTCCTGCCACTTTGGAAGTACAGGAGGACATGGAAAGCGTCATGCGAAAATTTGAAGAGACCAAAAGTTGGAATTTACCTGTTTTGGAAAAAGGTCAATACCTTGGCATTGTTTCTAAGTCTGGCATTTTCAACCAATACCGGCAGTCACTATCGGCCCAGCGGGAGGTTCTGTAGCAAGTCCGTCACCCGGACTATACAGCCGCTCTACCATCATTTCAATGGCTTGACGATGGTGTCGAATGTGGTACATGGTAAAATAGAGCATCTCGCGAATGGTAATTTTGCCCAACAAAGGATGTGGCAATTGAAATTCGTCGAGCTGTTCTTCGCGCCATTTACTCCTTAAAATCTTGAGGTGTAGCTCCACTTCCACAGAAAAAGCCTTTAGCAAGGTACTCCGGTCACCGGTTTCGTGGGGCAAATATCTTTCTGGAGCGCGACCACCCGATTTTAGCACTTCGCGGTAGGCAACAACCAACATTTCATAGGTCAGAGAATCACGGCTTGG
The DNA here is from genome assembly GCA_017303715.1 of Rhodothermia bacterium. Lineage (GTDB taxonomy): Bacteria > Bacteroidota > Rhodothermia > Rhodothermales > UBA2364 > UBA2364. The sequence continues at coordinate 39,834 of JAFLBZ010000001.1, forward strand.
TGTTCCCGACATCAATTTGAGCAACATTTTGGGGAGTCTCAGCCCCAAATTTGTTTGATTCAAGCAGATGTTCAGATGTTCGACATTTTCGGCGATAGACCATTTTCCGGGTATGTGTTTGCGGAACAACACTTCTTCCGGCAGGCTTTCAATGTAAATTTGAAACTGCGTAAATGTCGTCTGAATCTCTCGGATCAGATTGTTTTTTGAAGGATGCATCAGGTTAATCTACTGGTGGGGGCGTTGGTATTGCCTTTGATACATCCCAATACAAAAAGGATGAATGAAGAAATGGCCTACATTTTTTTGCAGGCCATTTCTCAACATATTTCTTTATGTGCGGTTAACGTCTCCGGTCTCCACCTCCGCCACGGCGATCCCCACCGCGACGGTCGTCCCGACGATCGTCCCGACGTGGAGGCCGCGGGGAACGTTCCCGCTCTACATATCCTTCCGGTTTTTCGAGGAAGGGCTTACGAGAGAGGCGCAATTTGCCATCCGGCAGTACATCAATCAATTTCACCTTCAGCACATCGCCCACTTTTACGACGTCTTCGACGTTTTTAACAAATTCATAGCTCATCTCTGAAACGTGCAACAAGGCTTCTTTGCCGGGTAAGATCTCGATCAATGGCCCAATTTCAAGAATCCGAGTGACGGGGCCTTCAAACTCATCCCCCACTTCGGGTTTAGAGGCAATCCCTTTCACGATTTGGGCGGCGGCAGCGGCTTTCACGCCATCCACAGCAGCAATCGTGACATAGCCTTTTCCGTTACGCTCGTCAATAGAAATCACGGTTCCGGTCTCCCGTTGGATGCCCTGTACCACTTTTCCACCCGGCCCGATAACAGCTCCTATGAAGTCGGAATCTATCTCAATCACGGTTAAGCGTGGGGCAAATGGCTTCAGGTCTTCTCTTGGTTCCGAGATCGTTTCCCGCATTTTGTTCAGGATGTGTAAACGTCCAGCTTTGGCTTGGTTTAGTGCCGTAGCCATTGTTTCGCGGGAGAGGGACTTGATTTTGATGTCCATTTGGCAAGCGGTAATTCCGTCTTCGGTTCCGGTGATTTTAAAGTCCATATCCCCCAAATGGTCTTCTGTACCCAAAATATCCGAAAGCACAGCAACGCGATCGCCCTCTGCAATAAGGCCCATCGCAATGCCCGCTACCATTTTCTTAACTGGAACGCCTGCATCCATCAAGGCCATCATGCCGGAGCAAACCGAACCCATCGAAGACGATCCATTCGATTCCAACACTTCACAAACAAGACGGATGGTGTAGGCGAAATCATCAATCGAAGGCAATACATAGGATAGGGCACGCTCGGCCAATTTACCATGCCCAACCTCGCGACGACTCGTGCCACGGATTGGCTTTACCTCACCCGTAGAATAGGGTGGGAAGTTATAATGTAAGAAGAACCTACGGTCTTGATTTTCAAACAATTGGTCTATAGATTGCGCATCTTTGTCCGTTCCAAGTGTACAAGATGCCAAGACCTGCGTCTCGCCACGGGTAAAGATGGAAGAACCGTGTACGCGAGGCAGATAACCAGCCTCGCACCAGATCGGACGGACATCGGTCAAGGAGCGACCATCAATACGGCGACTGTCATTAAGGATGGCTTTCCGCATCACTTCTTTTTCCACCTCATCCACCGCTTCTTTTATTTGCTTGGCCGTCCAACCTTCCTCGGTGGCTTCTGCCTGAACTGATCCGGCTTCTTCGTCGGTTTTGCCCAACATGACCTCTAAAACGTGGTCGCGGATGGTTGCGATACCGCCATAAAAATTGGCTTTGTTATACGGCTGATTCAGGTGTTCGTCTATTTCTTTGGCACAATGTGTGGCCACCTTTTCTACCAAGCCTTCTGGCAGGAGGTTTAACGAATAGGTTTTTGGCTCAATTTCTCCAACTTGCGCCACCAATTCCAACTGGGCTTGTACTACTTTGCGGATAACGCTATGACCAAAATCGAGTGCGGCCATCATATCCTCTTCACTCACCTCTTTCATTTCTCCTTCCACCATCACCACAGACTCGGCGGTTCCAGCGACAACCAAATCTATATCGCTCATAGTGAGTTGAGAAATGGTAGGATAAGCCACAAATTCCCCACCAACCCGTGCTACACGCACTTGGGCTACGGGGCCATGGAATGGGGCGCCGGTCAGCATCAGCGCTGCAGAAGCACCTGTTGCCGCAATTACATCCGAATCATTTTCGCCATCTGCCGAAAGCACCGTCAACATAATCTGTACTTCGTCTTGATACCCATCCGTAAACATAGGACGGATGCTCCGGTCGGAGAGGCGTGCTGATAGAATTTCCTTTTCGCTTGGGCGGCCTTCCCGTTTGATAAAGCCTCCCGGAATTTTCCCGCCAGCCGAGAAGCCCTCGCGGTACTCAACGGTTAAGGGAAAGAAATTTAGCCCCTCGCGTGGTGGACCAACCACTACGGTACATAGTACCATTGTATCGCCTAAGCGAACAACCACCGATCCATCCGCCTGTTTGGCCAAACGTCCGGTTTCAAAAATCAATTCTCGGCCATCACCGAGGTCAAGGGTTTGGTAAATACCATTCATGTTTTTTCCTTCGCGCGTTCACAACATAGAGGGCACAAGCGTAAGCCTGGGATACATCAACATTACAACGCAGCTTGTTTAGTGATACAACTAAACGGGCCTTACCCGTCCATTGGGCATGAGCATTCAATGAGAATTGACGGACAAGAAGAGCCGTTTTAAAAGAAAGACAGCGACTTCCACCAAGAAGCCGCTGCCATTTTGGGTTTCGATTATTTCCGAATACCGAGTTCTTTCAGAATTTGGCGGTATTGTTCAACGTCTTTTTTGTGGAGATAATCCAGCATATTTCGACGTTTACCTACCAATTGAATAAGGCCACGACGTGCGGCATGATCCTTTTTATTGCGCTGAAGATGTTCGGTAATTTCTGCAATGCGTTTGGTGTAAATGGCAATTTGAACTTGGGTTTTTCCCGTATTGTTCTCCGAGCCGCCATAGGTTTTTACCACCTCGGCAATTTGTTCTTTGGTCATTTGGGTCTCCAATTTCCGAATCGTACATCCGGAAATAGATTTTTAATTTAAACAAGAAAATAAAGATCAATTAAGATAAGGCAGAAAAATAGGTTTTGCAATCGGCTTTGTCTTTCTTCAACGCATCTTGTAACAAGGCTAATGAAGGAAAACGTTCATCATGTCGGATGAAGGTGTAAAATTGGACGGTGATCACCTGCCCATACAAGTTGTCTTCAAAGTCAAAGATATTTACCTCCAATCCCCGCCTTCCATTCGTTGTAACCGAGGGTCTTTCGCCCACATACGCCATTCCTTCGTGGCGGGTTCCGCTTGTGGTGGTTATCCGAACGGCATAACTGCCATTCATCGGAAGGATTTTGCGTGGATGTATCGGCAAGACATTTGCAGTTGGGAATCCGAGTTTGCGGCCTATTTTTTGGCCAAGGTGTACAGTTCCGGCCACCTCGTAAGGTCTTCCAAGGAGTGTAACAGCCTCCTCCACCTGCCCTTTTGCCAAATAATGGCGAATGGCTGTAGAAGACACCACCTCATCCGATACCATCTGAGCGGGTATTTCGTGCGTCTTGAACCCAAATTCAGTTCCTTTTTCGCGCAAAAGATCAAAACCACCCATTCGGTTATGACCAAACCGATGGTCATAACCAATCACAAACACCTTTAGCCCAATACGCTCGACCAAGTATTTCTGGATATAAGGCTCTGGCAGCGTATCGGCGAAGTCTTTTGTAAACGGCACAACCACCAAGCGCGACAGCCCCAAAGCCGCTAAATAGGCAGAACGTTCCTTAATATCCGTCAGTAATCCATGCGGTTTGCCCATAAGGACTTCCCTTGGGTGAGGATCGAAAGTGACAACCGTGCTAACCCCTTTTTCCTGTGCTGCTGTATGGTTCAAAAACCGAATGATGGCTTCATGTCCGAGGTGTACCCCATCAAAGGTTCCTACCGTCAACACACTGTTCGCATTTGGACGAATATTTTCCCAGCCTTCTTCTATTGTCATACCGAAAGATTACTTATTTTGAAGGATTGTAAAGGACAACAAAATTAACCTTTACCCAAGACCTTAAAGCGGCATTAACGGATAATTCAGAATCATTAACGGATAATTCAGAATCACGAAGTCCAAAACGACCTCCAATTGGGAATCGGAAGCGCTATCTCTAAAAAAAAATCATCACCACTACTTGCATCCCCCCCTATATTTATTGCTAATTTAGGAGATATTCTTCCGAATGTATTGGCAAGCGGTCTTGATGGCCCATGTTTAACCAAACGAAGGACTTTACCTTCTCCAACTTTGGACGACCCTTACCCTATTTCTTCTTTGGATTGGGCAATCTTCTCCATCCAAACCCAGTGGTTTCTTTTTTTTGAGACGGCTGCTTTTTTAACACTTCTATTTGTTTCTGCGCTGTTATCGGGTGCGGAAGTTGCTTTTTTATCCCTTTCGGATCGGGAAAAACGCCGATTAACCGAGTCGTCCTCCGCTGCACATCGCAGAATCCTGCATCTTGCAACAACACCCGGCGTGACACTCACTTCGATTCTCACCATGAATACGCTTGCCAACGTCACGTTAGTGCTTCTTGGAACAGAGATCACCCAACAAATGGCGACGTCTTATGGACTTCCCACCCGTTGGAGTTTATTGGTAGAGGGCATATTGCTATCGTTGTTTTTGGTCTCTTTTGCAGAGATTATCCCAAAGATGTTGGCACACCACTATGCGCATACTTATTGCCGCATCATGTCTTTGCCCGTATATTGGGCGGTTCGACTGAGTGCGCCTTTTGCCCGTTTATTGGCTCCGCTTTCTTCTCGAATTAACGAACGGATAGATGCCTATAGCGGAGGCTTAACCGCAGAAGACCTAAAATACTTAGCTGATATTGGTGAAAAGCACGGCTCTATCCAAGCAATGGAGCGCGATATGATCCACTCGATCGCAGAATTTAATGAAACCACTGTTCGCGAGGTCATGACCAGTCGGGTAGATGTGGTTGCCCTTTCCACTACGCTAAACTTCTCGGAAGTCTTGCACCTCGTCCGCGAGCATGGCTACTCCAGATACCCCCTTTTCGAGTCCAATTTAGACCAGATCATCGGCTTGGTTTATGCAAAAGACTTTTTACCTTTTATGGATCAAATCCCGTTACTAGCATCCATTGATTGGCAAAAAGTGGTACGTCCAGAACCGCTTTATGTACCGGAATCCAAAAAAATCAGTGACTTATTGGAGGAATTTCGTCAAAAACGACTACACATGGCCATCGTCATTGATGAACATGGCGGTACAGAAGGCTTGGTGACCATGGAGGATATTCTGGAAGAAATTGTAGGCGATATCCGTGACGAGTTGGACGACGAAGAAGAATTCCTCTTCCGCAAAATGGACGAACATGTGTATCTGGTGAGTGGGCGGATGCACATTGATGATCTTCAGGCGGAACTTCCCTTCGAATTTCAGGCCGATGACGAAGACATTCAGACCGTAGCGGGTCTTTTTCTACACCTTTATGGCGATTTCCCGCAAGAAGGCGATACCATTGCCTTGGAAGATCTGAACTTTACCGCTCGAAAAATCACCCAACACCGCATAGATGAAGTGCTCATTGAGCGATCAACTCCAAATGGCCCGACCGAATAACATGCAAGCGAATAAACCCCCAAACACATTCCCAGCCTTGTTTACGATATTAGAATGGACGGTGGTCTTTTTCCTCTTAATCCCCTTCCGTGCCGAGGCACAAACCACGCAGCAGAAGCAACCTACGGACGAGATAATCCTTAAAGAAAACCACCTACCTCTTGTCGCACAACTTGCAGTGCCACAGCGCGTCCTAAACGCAAGAATTATGTCCTTTGGCATTGCACCCGATAGCGTCAAAAGGCCGAAAGACCCTTGGCTTGGCTTCGATAAAGTTCAGCATTTCACTTTTAGCACCCTTTTGGTATTAAGCCAACAATACATTTTAGTGAATAAAATAGCGACTTCCGAAAAAGATGCCTTAAAATTTTCGGTTGGTTCTACCGCATTTATTGGATTGTTAAAGGAAATTTACGATCTAAAAAGAAGCAAGTCGCGCTATTTTAGCAAGCGGGATTTGGTGGCTGATGCAGCGGGAATCCTATTGGCTGCGGGCCTTATCCAACTAAAATCAAGACCATAATCCAACCCAATTTATATGTGTGGCATTTTCGGAATTATCAATGCGGCTGATGCAGCCCGAAAAACGTATTACGGCCTACATGCACTCCAGCACCGAGGTCAAGAGTCTGCAGGGATTGTTTCAGCCTCTTACGACGAAAAACGTAACCGAGCTATTATGCCCGCGCTTCGTAATTTTGGCTTGGTGACCGATGTTTTCCGAGATGAATCGGTCTTCGGACAAAAACTTAACGGACAAATGGCCATTGGCCACAACCGATATTCCACCAGTGGCTCTGCTACCAATGCCTCAAACATTCAACCCTTTGTGGTACATTACCGAAATGGCAATTTGGCCATCGCCCATAACGGAAATCTATCCAATGCCACCCAACTTCGGCAGTTGTTTGACCAAAACGGAACACTTTTCCAGACCACTTCCGATACAGAGGTCATCTTACACCTCATCGCACAAAGCCGACAGTTTAGACAAAGAGATCAGATTTTAGATGCGCTTTCACAGATTGAGGGCGCATTTTCTTTGATCCTTATGACCGACGATAAACTGATTGCCGTTCGAGACCCACATGGGTTCCGCCCGCTGATGCTGGGAAAAATACCAAATGCCAATCCTGATGGTAGCCCTGCATGGTGTGTGGCCAGTGAGTCATGTGCTTTTGACTTGCTCGGCGCAACCTACATCCGCGACATACAGCCGGGCGAAATGTTGGTGATGGAAAAAGAAGCCTGCACAGCCGGTAACTTTGAGTCGTATCAACTTAAGCCCTCGTCCCTAACGGCACAATGTATCTTTGAATACGTCTATTTTTCTAGGCCGGATTCCCGCATCTTTGGCGAAATGGTGGACAAGGTGAGGCGAAAATTCGGCAAAATCCTTGCGCATGAAGCCCCTGCGCCTTTTGACCCCAATGGCAAAAGAACCATCGTGATTCCAGTGCCCGACTCTTCAAACACTTCGGCGATGGGTTATGCCACTGAATTGAACAAAATTTTTGCTGCTAAAGAACAACGAGACCACTTTCGATTCGAGTTCGGACTGATTCGGAATCACTACGTTGGCCGGACGTTTATCTCCCCCGGACAAAATGCCAGAGAACTTAAGGTGCGGCTAAAATTCAACACTGTCGAGGGTATCCTAAAAGACCGCATTGTGGTAATGGTGGATGACTCCATTGTACGCGGAACCACTTGCAGGCAATTGGTGAAGATGGTGCGTGAAGCTGGTGCAAAAGAGGTGCATTTCCGCGTAACCTCCCCGCCTGTCATTAGCCCTTGCTATTATGGAATGGATTTCCCGACGCCCGATGAGTTGTTTGCCAATCAATTTGATGGTCTTTCCGGCATGGCAGCATGGCTTGGGGTGGACTCGTTGGCCTATTTGTCCGAAAAAGGATTGTTAGAGGCTGTACGCGAAACCAATTCCATTCCACCCCATTATTGCACAGCGTGCTTCACAAAAAAATACCCCGTCCCGGTACAAAAACCGGAAGAAACCTTAAAAGAGGCTTACGAGTTTGTCTAACTTGTACTTTGTATATAAAAATCAATAAAGCGATTTCCCGTGGAGACTGTGGCAAGAACTGAATAATTTTATAGCGGCACGAAGTTGGCAAGGAAATGAGAAGAGGAATGCACGTAACACCCCTTCATCCAATGGTGTTTGTCCCCATTTTACGGAAGATGGCACACCAGAATTTTTCGCCCGATTCGTCATACGCATAAGGGGGTTCCGCTACGGCCCAGCCATATTGTTGAAAGAACATCATCAGCCCTATCGCGGTAAAGGACACCGTTTCGGGCTGGCCGTTTTGATGCACACCACCTTCAATTGCCGCAGGTACACAGACATACATCCACCCTCCTTCCACCAATACCTCCCACAAAGCGGCCAACTGTTTGGCCATTTTGGCCTCGGCAGAACATGTATCGAAGGTTCGATGCGCCACGACCCATGCAAATGTTTCTTCTATACTTAGCGTCTCTTCAGGATTCCAACGAAGCACCGTGGGGGTATTTTCTGAATTGAGGTCAAGGTCGTTGGTCTCCTCTTGCGCTTGACAAACCGTTACCGCAAAGCCGAGTTCTACTAACGGTACGAAGAGTTTATACGAGATCGGAGAAGCATCTAACACCTTGATGCCCGGGGGCACTGCCGCTAGGGTTCGGAGGAGGTTAGGGTTAAACATAGATTAGCCCGTTTGGCGCAATGGGGTAATGGTTGGCTTACTCTTTACCCAAGATTGTACCCAGATAGTCTTGCCATCCTGTTGCCGCAACACCCATTCATCTGGACGGTAGAACGATTTTTGTTTTTCGAGGGTTGTTATTTTTCGGACGACCATATCGCCTAAAGCCTCTAACAAAAGCGGATTGCCTTGGGGCGAATAGCTGACCTCGAATTGAATTCCTCGCTCAAGTGCATAGGAACGAAGAACGGTATCTAAAAAATAAGAGACCTCGAACCGTTCGGTAATAAAAGAAATGGGAATGACCAACACGGCCCGTTTGCCCTGATCCGCCAGTTCCGAGACCACTTGTTTTACCCCCATAAGGCCATATTTTTTGCTTCCAGATAAGACTTCGGACATGCAGGAGAGGTGCCACTCATTTTCGAGACGATTTTGGCTTAAGAGGGCAGAAATGGTTTCTTCGATAAGCACAAGTGCTGGATCGTTTGGCAAATGATTTGCGGTTCTGCAACCAAATGCCGCAAAAACGAGTTCTACATCCTCGCGGATATGCTTCGGAAAACGCGAAAGTCCTTCCATTATCCGGTCTGACAAAGCCTGAACATACTGCGGATGCCGTGCGTATTCATGCACCAAAGACACCTTGAATTGGGCATTTACGGCTTCAATGGCTTTTTGAAAATGTGCCAAAACCACGCCTGTTGTGGCTTGGCTAAAATGTGGATACATTGGGATGAGAATTACATGCTCAATCCCCATTTCCTTTATTTTGCTGGTCACAGCCTCATGCGAAGAATCTCCATAAGAATTGGCAATAAAAACACTAAATAAATGCTTTTGTGCAAGGTGTTCTTGATGGTTTAAGTGTTCTTCGAGCATGAAGCGCAAGTCTCGACGGATTCGCGAATAAGCCGCCCCACCCCCCATTGCCTCCAAACCTAACAACCAATTCCGCAGTTCTTTACGGATACGGAGTTTGTAAAAAAACCTGCCGAAAGGTGACATCACACCAACATAACGGCTATTGACCAAAAAATCCTCAACTTCTTCGGTGGATCGAGGCTCTCCCAAACTCAGCAATACCACAGCAACCCGCCTTCCTGATGCTACATCAATCGGTCGGACGGGAAAAACGGCGCCATGCTTTTGATAGAGGCTGATTTGTTCGGTAAAATTGCTCAAGGGATTACGGTGCTTAGGTTTTAACCATAATAACGCCATTCAGCACGTCATTTGTATAACAACCGTTGAAAAAAAGACAAACGAACGTTGAAGATTTCCCCCATAAAAAGCGCTTTCAAAAACAATTCGCATATCCTTCGCTAAAGATTGGCGAAGAGGCGGATAACCGATCGAATCATGCTTTTTTGCATTTCCAAGTGGCCATGTTCTGCTTCCACATTGATGTAGGGTACGCCAAAGTTGCCACAAAAAACGGAGAAGGAGCCATCATCGGTTACGGTGGCATTGTTCTGTAGGGCGACATTAAACCCCTCCGCCTTTAGACGCTGAAAATGCAGGAGATTGGTGACGAAGAAGAAATCATCGGCATCGCTGCCAGCTACATAATGGGTTGCAGTTGCATCACGCGCATACGTTCCTCGTGGGAGGTAATCTTTCACGGTATAGCTATCGGGTGTATTGTTATGGAGCGCAACCACCAGTTCGCCCCGTTTAAGGCCAAAGTCATTCACCACAGCATTCGAGAAGGCTTCAACTTCAGCGGCGGCTTGGGCATCATAGCGGCTATTCGTCTCCAATGTTTTTTTGATTCCCAGAGGCGTAAAAATGCGGTTGGGATCTACCACATACCTTTTGCCTTCTAGGTTGAACGACAGGTTGCGTTCGCCCGTATGTTGCAGTTCCACCAATTTTCCACCAGATTCCCTTAAGGTTTGCCATCCGGCCTGTGCAGAGGTGTTCTCATTGTCGTGCATATTAAAGTAGATCAGTTTAGCGCCCGCTTTTTGGGCATAAACCACCCGTATTTGCGCATCACCCAAATAATAATTGTTGGTGACTTTGGGAATGATTTTTCCCGATTCGAGCAGGACTTGTACAGAGTCTTGCGCCCAGACAGGTACAAGTGCGCCTAACAGCACGAGAAAGACAGAAAAAAACAATCGCCGAAACATACGCAGAAGGATTTTGATCACAAAGAGAAACGATAAAAACCAATAATACATTTTTTTGTATCTTCCTTCAAACATCCTCAAATTAATTCATTACCCTATTCAAAATGAAAGAAGCCTTGATTACCGATCCGATGCTCATTTTGGCCTATTTGCTAACTGTTTTGGCTTCGGTATTTGCCCTTAGCACGGTAAAATCCTTTCAGAAGTTTTTTGATTTTCTACCGGCTGTGATCTGGGCATACTTCATCCCCATGATTTCTACGTCACTGGGCATCATCCCCGATTCCAGTCCTTTGTATGCTTGGACGTCAAAGTATATTTTGCCTTTTGCATTATTTTTATTGATGTTAACGATAGATTTACCGGCTGTTTTGAAGTTGGGAAAAACAGGTTTGATGGTCATGGTTTTGGCTTCGATCTCCATTTGGGTTGCCGGAATCGTGTCTTTTGCCATTTTTGGGGCTTATTTGCCAGCCGAGGCATGGAAGGAATTTGGTGCTTTAACGGGCAGTTGGATTGGTGGGAACGCCAATATGGTGGCTGTGGGGAATAGCTTTGAGCCGGTGGTGGACTTGAGCCGTATCATTGTCATGGATACCGTTGTTGGATATGGTTGGTTGGGTATTTTGATTTGGCTCTCCACCTACCAAACTGCGCTAAACAAGCATTTCAAAGCTGATACCCAAATCATAGATGACCTGAATGCCCATTTGGCCGCTTCAGATACAGAGAAAAAACCTACAGAAACCCTCCAAATTATGTACATCATTGGGATTGGCCTTGCCGTTACCATTGTTGTTGTGGCCTTAGCACAATTCATGCCCAAAGTCGGCAACCCAACCTTAATCAGTGCTTCCACATGGGCCATTTTGATGCTTACCACCTTGGGCATTGCGCTTTCACTTACTCCAATTCGGAAAATAGAAACCTATGGCGCTTCACGTTTTGGATATTTTGCGTTGTACTTTTTACTTACGACCATCGGCGCACAAGGAGACATTACAAAAATCTTTAACACGCCGCTCTATTTGGTGGCAGGTATTTTCTGGATGTCAATCCATGCTGGATTGTTATACCTGATTGGCAAGGCATTCAAAGCGCCTTCTTTTATCCTTGCCACCGCAAGTATGGCCAATATTGGTGCTGCTGCAAGTGCACCTGTCGTAGCGGTTGCCTACCAACCCGCGATGGCTCCGGTGGGTGTTCTGATGTCTATGTTGGGGTACGCCTATGGGACGTATCTTGGGCTTTTGGCAGCATGGGCTATGTCAAAGATTTATAGCTGGTTTTAACGTTGAATGTATGCGGCATTTCAATTACGCACTGCCTCCGAGATTGCAGAAAAGCCCCTTCGGGGCGGCTTTTTCCTATCTACAACAAGTACATCTCGTTATTGCGCAAGTGCAAGGAATTAGGTCAATTTAAGGAGTAAATTTGTTTGATCACAACACTTAAAAACCCATAATGTATATTATTCTTTACCCACAATTTGCTCTGTCCCATTTGCCGTAATGACTTCGTACAGATCGGGGCAATGACCAAATGCGGCTTCGTAGCTCCGAGCAACTTTCTCATAAATGCTTGGTATGGCGTCTTGGTGAATAAGGTTAATGGTACATCCGCCAAAGCCGCCCCCCATCATTCGTGTACCGAGTACCTTTGGATTTCCCCAAACCGCCTCGAACAAAAAATCCAATTCGGCGCAACTGACTTCATACAGATACCGCAATCCTTGGTGTGTAGCCGTCATACACTGCCCAAAGGTTTTAAGGTTGTTCTCGGTTAATGCCTTGCATGCAGCCTGAATACGAATATGTTCCTCAAGAACATACTGGCATCGCCGATAGACAATGGGGTCAATTCGGCTTTGGCTCGCTTGTAGCCATGTTATTGGAACCACACTTAGATTGGGTATATCTGCATTAAAATACTGTCTGAAAAAATGTAATCCCGCCTCACATTGCTCCCGACGTTCGTTATAGGCAGAGTCCACCAAGGCATGTTTCACATTTGTATTAAACAACACAATCCGATACTCGCCCAATGCAAGTGGGACATCACGGAACTCCAACGTTTGGCAATCCAATTGCAAGGCATGATTGGCTTTTCCGTGCAAGCTGGTAAACATATCCATTATACCGCACTTTATGCCCACAAACTCATTCTCCGACTGTTGCACCAAGCGTGCTAGGTCTTTTCCCTCCAAACCATAGTCGAACATCTTGTTGAGTGCAAAGGCGAAAACCGATCCGAGCGCTGCAGAAGAAGACATTCCGGCGCCTATTGGCAAATCTCCCGCAAAAACGAGGTTGCAAACAGGAACATGAAAACCGCGTTGCTGTAATTGGGATACCACACCCCATAAATAATTTGCCCAAGTACATTGGGTTTGCTTTTGGTTTATTGGTGGTGAGGTGTCTATTTGGATGGTTTCTTCTTTATCCATCGCCATCCAATGGCCGATATCGGAGTTGGAAGGCCGGATTGCCAAGTAAATGCCTTTGTCTATGGCCGCAGGCAAAACCCAGCCACCATTATAATCGGTGTGTTCTCCAATGAGGTTTACCCTTCCGGGAGACCAGAATACATTTGGCTTGGCGCCAAATTGCGCGCGAAACCGAGCTAAAACATGGGTTGATATTTCCATTGAACCGCCATAATCAACTTCAACCGAGAAAGAAGGTAACTTTCCGGTTGAAGGTAAAAAGTCCAATCTACGTTTCCTACTTAATGGCCAAAATTAATGCTTCGTAAGGACGCAATGCCGTCTGCGCCTTAGCATCTGAGTAATTTCCCAGCAAGACCGTGGCTTTGTCAAGGTTTAGGTCTATGTTTACACGAGAAGTCTTTTCTGTAAAGTTAAGTAAAATTAATAACTTACGGCCATTAAATTCGCGGGTATAAGCGTAAGTGCTTGGGTTTTGGGCATCCAACAACGTGTATTTGCCATAGACCAGCGCTTTTTCCGATTTACGCAACTGGTTTAGCTTTCGGAAATAATGAAGTGGTGAATTGGGATCCTTTTCTTGGGCTTCCACATTGATTTCCTTGTAGTTTGGGTTCACCATAATCCAAGGGGTTCCTGTAGTAAAACCCGCATGGGGCATTGCATTCCATTGATGTGGTGTGCGGCCATTGTCTCGATTATAACGGGCAAAGTTAGCCAGAATTTCCTTCTCATCCACGCCTTTATTTTTTAGATACGTGTATTCATTGAAGGTAGGTTTATCACGATAATCCTCGATGCGGGTAAAACGGATATTGGTCATTCCGAGTTCATCCCCATAATAATAGTAGGGTGTCCCACGCATGGTCATGATAAACGTACTCAACATTTTTGAAGACGATTCCCGAAAAGCCGGCGTATCATTCCCGAATCGCGAGACCATACGTGCTTGGTCGTGATTCGCTAAAAAAATGGAAATCCACCCCTTCTCCGCAAATTCGGCATCCCATCTACTAAAGACTTCTTTAAAATCCAACAAAGTCCAATTAGGCTTACTACCTAAATCCACCCCTTCAAAGGCATAAGCCATGTTCAGCTCATTCCGATCCGCATCAACCAACATATGCGCGTCTTCCATCGTATTTCCAGCGCCCTCCGCAACACTCATCAAATCGTATTTGCTCAGGACTTCGCGGTTCATTTCTTGTAGGTATTCATGCAAACGTGGGCCCATTGCATAGTATTGCAGAAAATTTTTCTCGTAACCTTCTGGAAATGGTGGGTAATTGGTATCTTTTGAAACAAACTGAAAGGCATCTAACCGGAATCCGTCAATTCCTTTATCCGCCCAAAACCGCATAATGTCGTACACTTCTTGGCGCAACTTCGGATTTTCCCATTTAAGATCGGGCTGCTTTCGGGAAAAATAGTGGAGGTAATATGCATTGGTTTGAGCGTCGTACATCCAAGCATCCCTATTTACATCGAAGAGGCTGTAGCGGTAAGGCGGTTTTCCTTTTTCGGCAGGCCACCAATGGTAATAATCACGATAGGGGTTATCCCGCGAAGACCGACTTTGCTTAAACCATTCATGCTCGTCGCTGCTGTGGTTCACCACCATATCCATCACTAATTTTATGCCCTTCTGATGGAGTCCCGCGAGCAACTCGTCGAAGTCTTCCATCGTCCCAAACTCTGGCTGAATGTTGCGGTAATCACTAATGTCGTACCCGTTGTCATCATTTGGGGAGGTGTAAATGGGGTTGAGCCAAACGACATCTACACCCAGACTTTTGATATAGTCTATTTTTGAGATAATGCCTTTGAGATCGCCTATCCCATCTCCGTCGCTGTCCTTAAAACTTCTTGGATAGATCTGGTAAACCACGGCCTCCTTCCACCATGTTTGCTCTTTTGCGTCAGAAGTAGAACGGTGCATTTGTACTGCTTGTCGAACGGGATGGCAACCCGAAATCATGAGGAGCATCATCAAGACCCCAACACCCCATAAGGGCAAAGTCTTGGACTTCAAAAGCCGGTTGTTTTTGAATTTCTGTTCAAGTTTCGGTTGCTTGTTAAGACAAGATTGAGAATTGGCTGGTACAGGCATAGTCATTTATTTTTAAAGAAATAGTTAATTTCACATTTTTGCGCTTCCACCAATCTGAAACCGACATCGGGAGCCGAATGAGTTTAACCCCTCAATATTTTTCTTCAGTGTCGGTACGCTTTTTTGATTTCCGGAAGGGCTTCCAAATCATATGCAAACCCAAATAAAGGCTATTAAAAGTCTAATGTATGTGTTTTTTAATCGCTCATCAAGCTATGTGCTATTACTTTGGCCATGAGTGCCTCCCTCCCAAGGGGTCACCACTCATTAGTCTCAACAATACGGTAAGCACATTCTTTACGGGCACTTAGGTCATCAATCTTCTCTGGAAGCCCTTCCATTTTTTAAGTCAAAAAAACCCTTTCAAATACCCATTGCATAGTGTCTCGGATTTTCATAAAATGCACAAGAACACTTTCTTTTTGGCTCTAAAAGCCGCCTTATCCCACTGTTTTGAAATCAGGCAAGCCACCTTTGTCTGAGGTCGGACGAAAACCGTATTGTAATATGAACCAAGGAATGCAGTTATTAGACTATATCGTCTTTCTGCTTTATTTCGCCGTAGTTGCTGGTATTGGGTATTCGATTTATCGTAAGCGTACAAAAACGGCCAGTACGACCGATTATTTTCTGGCTGAAGGCTCCTTGACGTGGTGGGCGATTGGGGCATCCCTGATTGCCTCCAATATTTCCGCCGAGCAATTCATCGGAATGTCCGGCTCCGGATTTGCGATGGGTCTTGCGATTGCAAGTTATGAGTGGATGGCAGCACTCACGCTGTTGGTTGTGGCCGTTTTTTTCCTTCCGATTTATTTAAAAAACAAAATCTACACCATGCCTCAATTCCTCAGCGACCGTTTTGATGGCCGCGTGAGTACGGTTATGGCCGTTTTTTGGCTTTTGGTATATGTTTTTGTGAACTTGTCCTCCATCTTATACTTGGGCGCACTCACGTTAGAGCGTATGGTGGGCCTAAATTTTATGGTCTGTGTAATTGGACTGGCAGTTTTTGCCATTGTGATAACTTTGGGGGGGATGCGCGTAATTGGTTATACGGATGTTTTCCAAGTATTGGTTTTGATTATCGGAGGTCTTATCACGGCCTATTTAGCCCTCGACTTAGTGGCGCAGAACTTTGGTAGCAGTGGTTTTTTTGCAGGACTAAGCATCCTCCACAAAGAAGCACCCGGACACTTTGACATGATCCTCTCGCCAAACAATAAGTTTTATAGTGAGTTGCCCGGACTGACGGTATTGGTGGGTGGTATGTGGATTGCCAACCTGAGTTATTGGGGAAGTAACCAATACATTACGCAGCGTGCTCTGGGGGCAAAAGACTTGGATACTGCACAAAAAGGTTTGCTTTTCGCGGGATTCCTTAAACTTCTTATGCCCCTCATCGTGGTAATTCCGGGCATTGCCGCTTATGTCCTCCACAATGTTGATCCAGCCTTTAAAGCCAGTATGACCGTTAACAGTGTAATAAAACCAGACAGTGCGTATTCTACGTTGTTAGACCTTTTGCCAACAGGACTAAAAGGGATTGCATTTGCGGCCTTGGTTGCGGCGATTGTCGCTTCGTTGGCTGGGAAAGCAAATAGCATTGCCACCATTTTCACCTTAGACATTTTTAAGAACTTTATGGACAAAGAAGCCTCCGAGGAAAAATTGGTGCGTATTGGCCAGTATTCTATCTTGGCGTCTTTTGTTATTGCTATTGCTGTTGCACCTGCCCTAACGAGTTTGGATCAGGGCTTCCAATACATTCAAGAATATACCGGTTTTATCACCCCCGGTGTTTGTGCAATATTTTTACTGGGATTATTTTGGAAAAAAGCCACTCCTACGGCGGCACTCTCGGCGGCTTTACTCACTATCCCGCTTTCTGCCCTCATGAAAAGTTTTACGCCCGATGTTCCGTTTTTGGATCGGATGGGGTATGTTTTCCTGATTTTAGTTGCAATTATGGTGGTGATCAGTTTGCTAAAACCAGAGTCCAATAAAAAAGAAATTGTCGTAGATCGGTCTTTATTTGTGACCAGTTTCGGGTTTCGGATTGGCGCCTTGCTTATTATGGGTGTAATTGCCGCACTTTACATTGCCTATTGGTAAGCTTATTAACTAAATATTATGTAAGCTTTAGGAATCACGCCGCCTTGTACCGTGTAGTCCAAGGCGGCCTACATTTAAGCCATGCCGATTCTCTAATTATTCACAAATTGTAAGCGATTCCAGATTTTCCAAACGCTTTCAATGCACACTTCCAAGAAGTATTTTCCTATTGCACAGATAAAAACGTTTTCTTTTTGCTTGATGTAGAAAAGAAAAAAGCAATTTGCCCACCTGTGACACCCCAAATTCCTAAAAACCAAACACTTACCAAACTATGTTGAAAAAACTAAACAGCTTGGTGGCCGTGTTGTTGCTTTGTGGCGCCTCTTATGCTTATGCACAAAAGACCGTCTCGGGTAAAGTAACAGCAGCGGACTCGGGAGCACCCCTTCCCGGCGCCACCGTTCAGGTGAAAGGCACCAATACCGGTGCAATCACCGATCTTGATGGTGGATACTCCATTCGTGTCCCAAACAACAATGCGATTCTTGTCTTCTCTTTTGTGGGATATGTTAGCAAAGAAGAAGTTGTGGGTGACCGTTCGACCATCAATCTTGCGCTGGGTGAAGACCCTAAAATGATGGAAGTCGTTGTAGTTGGATATGGTATTCAACGCAAAGCCGATGTGACCGCTGCCGTTTCCTCTGTTAATGTAAACGATGCCAATTTGGGGGTCGTTTCTTCGGTAGATCAACTCATGAATGGCCGTGCGGCTGGGGTTCAAGTCACCCAAAACTCTGGTGATCCCGGTGGTGGTATGACAGTTCGGGTTCGCGGGGGCGCCTCGATTGGTGCAAGTAACGAACCTCTTTATGTGGTGGATGGAATTCCGATGGACACGTCGCCAACGGCAACCAACAACAGTTTAGGAGCATCTGGCGCCGGCAATGCGACCTTCCAATCACGTAACCCGATGAACTTCTTGAACCCAAATGATATTGAGTCTATTGATATCTTGAAGGATGCCTCGGCAACGGCCATTTATGGTGCTCGTGGTGCAAATGGTGTGGTTCTTATTACCACCAAAAAAGGTAAAACGGGTATGCTTACCACCAATTATGACGTTTATGTGGCTTCTTCCGCACCTGCACGGATGTTAGATCTTCTTAATGCGAGTGAATACAAAACCTTGCGCTCGGCAATGGGCTTGGCGGCATTACCAGCAGACGAAAAATATGATACCAACTGGCAAGATGAGATTTTCCGTAGTGCAACCTCCATGAGCCACAACCTGAGCTTTGGTGGAGGTACTTCAAATACCCAATATTTTGCATCATTGAACTACATCAATCAACAGGGGATTGTAATTTCGTCTGGCTTTGCACGTACTGGTGGCCGGATTAATGTGAACCATAAAGCATGGGATGGTAAACTCCGTCTTGGCTTGAACATGAGTTCTTCCTACACTTTAGATGACAACGTTCCTTCGGGTACTGCTGACGGCTTTAGTGGTGGTATGTTTACCAACGTCTTCCAAATGCACCCAACGCAACCTGTGACCAATGCCGACGGTTCTTACTTCGAATTTGCACGCGCAACCCGTAATCCGGTTGCAATGGCAAACCAAGTAGAAGATGGGATCAAAACCACCCGTTCTTTGGGCAATATCTTTGCTGAATTGGATTTAGTTCCGGGTCTTGTTGGTCGGGTGAGTGCCGCAGCAAGCCGTTCGCAAGCCAGTCGCCGCTTCTTTATTCCTAAGAGCACGCCTTTGGGTGCAGAGTCCGGCGGTCAGGCCATTCAAGGTAACCGCGAATTGACCAACCAAGTTTTCCAAGGCCAGTTAACCTACTCCCCGAAAATTGCAGCCAACCAAAACTTGAGCGTTACGGGTGTTTACGAATACAACCAGTATGAAACGGAAGAACTAAATGCCCTTTCATATGGCTTTACGACGGACGTTAACAGCTTTAACCGTATGGAATCTGGAACAACGCAACGAACCGGTTCTTACCATGCACTTAATAAGTTGATCTCCTTTATTAGCCGTGCAAACTACGACCTCAACGGCAAGTACTACCTTCAATTAACGGGTCGTTATGATGGTTCTTCCCGCTTTGGCCCGAACAACCGCTGGGCATTCTTCCCATCGGCTTCGGTTCGTTGGCGCGTGAGCAACGAAGAGTTTCTAAAAGGAAATAGCACCATCTCTGAACTTTCGCTTCGCGCATCTTACGGCCAGTCTGGCCAAGAACGGATTGGGGATGATCTTTGGCGTGCAACCTTGGCCGCCAATGCCGGCTTCGTAGCGGGCTTGGGTGGTCAAACGATTACAGGATATGCCGCTACACAGTTGGCAAATCCAGACCTTAAGTGGGAAACTATTTCTTCTACCAACTTGGGATTAGACTTTGGGCTTTTCAATAGCAAAATTCAAGGCTCGCTGGAGTTGTACCAAGCCAAAACGAAGGATCTCCTTCTGGCTGTACCACAAGCATTCGGTGTAGTAACCACCCGTTTTGAAAACGTTGGTTCTACCGAAAACAAAGGTTTTGAGTTTAACCTAACCGGTTACCTCTTAGACGAAGGCGATACCTCGCTCTCGATTACTGCCAATATTGGTGCTAACCGTAATAAAGTTCTGGAATTAGATGGCCGTGAACAACTACCTTTCAGTGTGCGTGTTGCAGGTGCTGGATATTCAGAAGCGCCTTTGCAAGTTGTTCGTGTAGGCTTCCCAGTAACGGGAACCTTTATTGGTAAAAAATATACGGGTCTGGATGCGAGTGGTAAAGAAACCTATGCTGTTGCGCCAACCACAGGTGACACCGCTGTGGGCAATGGTCTCGAAGTGATTGGAACCGCAGAACCGGACTTTGTATATGGTCTTGCTACCAAGTTTACGAAAGGCAATATTGATGTGAACCTTTTCTTGCGTGGCCAAGTGGGGGGCTATGTTTTCAACAATACCGCAGCCGTATATGGCTACCCCGGCTCGTCTTTAAAGCAGGGACAAAGTGGTATCATTCCTAAAGACGTAACCGACCTCGCTGCACTTGCCAAAATTGAAAGCCCCGGATTTGCCTCCAGCCGCTGGCTCGAAGATGCCAGTTTCCTTCGTTTGGACAACTTAACCGTTGGCTACCGTCTTACAAATCTGGGCAAACGTGTCCGGACGGCCCGTGTTTATCTGACTGGCCAAAACCTCTTGCTCCTTACCGGATATTCAGGGTATGATCCTGAAGTTGCTGGTTTTGGTAATGGTGGCGGTGTTGGTGTTGATTATTTGGTTTATCCAAAAGCACGCACGATCACGCTTGGCGTAAACTTAGGTCTCTAAGATTTTGCTTAGGTCTCTGAGCACTTAGTAGGGTATTCCTTGTTATTTAAAAACAAACGCTCCGAGACAAAACCTCTAAACTTATAAACACAACCCAATATGAATAAATTTTTCAAATCCCTTCGTGCAAAGACGCTGGCGGTAGGAATTGCGCTCCCGTCTGTACTTGGGACGGTAAACTTTGCTTGTACGGACTTAGATACCACGCCGTACAGTCTGATTACCCCAGATCAGTTCTTCAAGAACGATGATGAGTTCTTGGGGGCTATGGCTCCGGTTTATGCACAACTCCGTGGATTACAGTGGGCTTACCACAATATCCAACAACACTCTACCGACGAAACCATGGTTCCTCAAAGAGGTGGTGACTGGGGTGATGGTGACCGTTGGAAGCAATTACACCGCCATACCTGGGACAAATCCCATAGCGATATTGGCGATGCTTGGGATGTTTCTTATGCGGGTATTGCACGAGCCAACTCACTGTTAGAAGCATTAGAGTCTTCTACACTTTCTTCTGCTGCTGCGTATAAAGCGGAAGTACGGGTGCTACGTGCGTTCTACTACTATACTTTGTTGGATATGTTTGGTGGTGTGCCATTGTACAAAACTGCCTCTGCCGACAAAAACAACCTCCCAGCTCGTAGTACGGCTGCCGAGGTCTATAACTTCATCGTGACCGAACTGAATGAGGCATCAGCCGTACTTCCTAAGACTAAAGTACATGGCCGTGTGAACTATTACAGTGCGCAAGCATTATTGGTCAGAATGTATCTGAACAGCCAATTCTTTACCGGTACAGTTTCCACAAGTGGTCTCACCAAAGGATCTGCAAAATGGAATGAGTTGATCACCGCAGCCGATAATGTGATTAATTCAGGACTTTATGGATTAGAGTCCGATTATTTTGCCTCTTTCATTCCCAACAACAAGGATTCGAAAGAAAACATCTTTGTTTCGGTAAACCTAAATATAGCCGGGCAAGGTCTCTCGTTCAACCAACGTCAGTTGCATTACAACCATCCGATGCCACAAAGTCCGTGGAACGGTTTTACAACCCTTGCGGAAACCTACAACAAATTTGCAGAGCAAGATTATCGTAAAAACATGTTCCTTGTTGGGCAACAATGTTCCAACTTCACCAATGCAGACAAAGACGGTAATTGTCCGGCTGGTACAACTAAATTGACAGACCGCCAAGGTAATCCGTTGATCTTCACGCCAACCGTTGCCAATTTTGATGCCGCAAATGAAAGTGAAGGCATCCGTGTACTCAAATGGGGCATAGATACCGGGGCTCAAGGGGGTGACTCCAAAAACGATTATGCATGGATTCGTTATGCCGACATTTTGCTCTCCAAAGCCGAAGCACTTAACGAAACAGGGAACACCACGGGTGCTGCCGCATTGGTCAACCAAGTACGTAGCCGTGCAAAATTGGGTAATTTGACCGCTGCACAAACGGCTTCGCAAGCAGCCCTGCGGACAGCCATCTATGAAGAACGCGGCCTCGAATTTGTAATGGAAGCTGTACGTCGTTTGGACATGATCCGTGCCGGAACCTATACAAGCGCAGACTGGCAGTTCAAAGAGAAAAAAGAAGCGTTCCGTGTACTCTACCCAATTCCGCAAAGAGCTATAGATGCCAACCCGAAACTAAGCCAAAATGCAGGCTACTAATTCGGATGTGTATCTAACCTAATTGGCATTTTTGCTTAAAAGGCGAATTGTAAAGGGAATAATCCTTGCCTGCCGGATAACCGGAAAAATCAGGGGTTATTCCCTTTTTATGTTGTAACTTCCAACAAGTCCCTACTCCTGCAAGATCAAAAGCTCATGTTCAAAAGATTCCTCAACCCCATTGGGTTCAGTTTATTCTTCCTTACCATTGTTGGATGTACCCCAGATAATGGAACATCCACAGAAAATGGGAAGCCCCTTTTTACAAAACGAACGGCAAAGGAAACAGGCATATCTTTTGAAAATCGGCTTTCGCCTACCAAGGAATTTAACATTTTCACCTACCGGAACTACCACAACGGTGGTGGCGTGGGCATTGGTGATTTTAATGGTGATGGCAAACAAGATTTATTCTTAACCGCCAATCAACGGTCTTCGCGTTTGTACTTGAACGAAGATAAGCTCCGGTTTAAAGACATTACCCAACAAGCAGGTGTGGGTGTAAACAAAGGCTGGGCTACAGGTGTAGCCATTGCGGATGTAAATGCAGACGGGAAATTGGATATTTACGTGTGCAATGCCGGCGACAAAGACGGCGAAGCCCGTGCAAACCAATTGTTCATCAATCAAGGCAACAACACTGTAGGTATCCCGACCTTTACCGAGCAAGCGGCACAGTATGGCATTGCAGACCAAGGCGCAACCACACATGCCGCATTTTTTGATTACGATTTGGATGGCGACTTAGACTTGTATGTCTTAAACAACTCCTTCCGTCCGGTTTCTTCATTTGGCCTACGCAACATCCGCCATGAACGCAATGAAGTGGGCGGTCACAAATTGTACCGGAACGAAGGAAACAACAAATTTAAAGACGTAAGTTCACAAGCCGGAATTTTTGGGAGCGAAATTGCCTTCGGACTTGGCGTAACGGTGGGGGATGTTAACCGCGACGGTTGGCCCGATATTTATGTCTCTAACGATTTCTTTGAGCGAGATTATTTTTACATCAATCAAAAAAATGGCACCTTTTCCGAGGAATTAGAAGCACAAATGCCCTCCCTTTCTATGTCTTCGATGGGAGCAGATATGGCAGACCTCAACAACGATGCCTATCCCGAAATTTTCGTCACCGATATGCTTCCAGAAGACGACCTTCGGCTAAAAACCACCACAATTTTTGAAACATGGGATGTTCGAAAACTCAAAATCGCGAATGGGTATTGGAATCAATTTACACGGAATGCCCTCCAGTTGAACAATAAAAACAACACCTTCTCCGAAATTAGCCAACTGACCAAAACGGATGCCACCGATTGGTCTTGGGGCGCACTTATGGCCGATTTCGATTTGGACGGGCATAAAGATATTTTTGTCTGTAACGGGGTTTTTAAAGATGTGACCAACCAAGACTTCTTAGAGTTTTTCCAAAGCGAAGCCGTTGTACGAGAATTTGTGGTAGATCAAAATGCCGACTTCCGGCCTCTTTTAGACAAAATACCCAGCCGGCCTTTACCCAATTACCTCTTCCGCAACGATGGGAACCTCAACTTCCGCAATGTGGCCAAAGATTGGGGATTGGCCGATCCAAGTTTCTCGAACGGTGCGGCTTATGCCGATTTTGATGGCGATGGCGACTTAGACTTGGTGGTGAACAACCTGAATGAACCCGCCGCTTTTTATGAAAACAATGCACGAACTTTAGACCAAAACAACTTCTTGCAACTCCAATTCGAGGGCGAGGCCGGCAATTTACGGGGCATTGGCGCACAAGCAACCGCTTACGCAAAAGGACAACAATTCTACTTGGAAAACATCCCCCAACGCGGTTTCCAATCTTCCGTGGACGAGGTGATGACCTTCGGACTCGGCAAAATACAAACCATAGACAGCCTACGGGTGGACTGGCCTAACGGGAAAAGCCAAGTCCTTACACAAGTATCCGTCAACCAAAAACTCAGGCTCAAACAAAAAGACGCCCAAATTCCAACAGCAAATTACCGCAAAAACACCATAACTCCGTACTTTCAAGACATTACTACTGAAAGTGGCCTTGATTTTACCCATATAGAAGGAGACTACTCGGACTTTGACCGTGAACTTTTGCTCCACCGGATGCAATCCACCGATGGGCCAAGGATGGCCGTGGGCGATGTAAACGGTGACGGCCACGAAGATGTGTACCTCGGTGGTGCAAAAGACCAATCTGGTGCGCTGTTCTTTGGAACCGAAAAGGGCTTCAGAAAAGGCAATAACGCGCCTTTCCAAGCAAACAAAGCCGCAGAAGAAGTGGCAGCCCTCTTCTTCGATGCCGATAAAGACCAAGATTTAGACCTATACGTGGTCACCGGAAGTTCAGAGTTTGGCCCAGATCAGGCCAATTTGCTCGAAGACTTGCTCTACCTAAATGATGGAAATGGTAATTTTACACGTGCATCGGGAAGGATTCCCGCACGGTACGATGCGGGATCGTGTGTGACTGCTACAGATTATGACTTAGACGGCGACCAAGATTTGTTTGTAGGCTCACGGGTGATTCCGGGGCAATATGGCGTAATTCCCAAATCTGCGTTGCTCCGTAACGATGGAAAAGGCTATTTTACCGATATTACTGCCGACCTTGCCCCTGAATTAGAACATGTTGGCATGGTAACGGACGCCCATTGGTTGGATTTAGACGGCGACAAACGGCTTGATCTCTTAGTGGTTGGCGATTGGATGCCCATAACAGCCTTTGTCAACAAAAAACAAGGCTTTAAAAAAACGGCGGTCTCCGGTCTTGAAAACACTTCTGGATGGTGGAACCGCATGGTGGTCGAAGACACCGATGGCGATGGCGACCAAGACCTCCTCCTCGGAAATTGGGGTTGGAACTCCCTTTTTGGCCGCTCAACACCAGAACATCCCATCGAAATGTATGTGGGCGACTTAGACCAGAATGGTGTTAACGAGCAAATTTTGGCCTATTATAAACCCTTGGACCAAAAGACCTTGCCTTTTGCCTTACGAGGCGACTTGGCACGGCAGATGCCTTCCGTAAAATCCAAATTCCTGAAGTACGAGGACTTCGCCAATAAGACCGTGCAAGATATTTTTCCAGCCGAATCCCTAAAGAAAACCACCTTTTTTGATACAAAATCATTGACCACAACCCTTTTTGAGAATGTAGGCGGTGGCCAATTCCGTGCAATAACCTTGCCAATTGAGGCCCAAATAAGTCCCGTCTTTGCCCTTGCCGTTGTGGACTTTGACCAAGATGGGATAAAAGACCTGATCTTGGGCGGTAACTTGCGGAGCGTAAAACCACAAATCGGCGAAATGACCGCCGGATACGGAACCGTCTTAAAAGGAATCGGGAAAAACAAGTTCATGGTCCTCCCAAACGCCACAACTGGTCTAAACCTTACGGGAGAAGTGCGGGACATCCGGAAGATTGGCAGAACCATTGTAGTGTCTCGTAGCCATGCAAAAGCCGTTGTTTTGGCGGTTCGAAACTCCAAAAATCCGTTATAACTTTATGAATCCACGTACAGTTTTCGCTTTTTGGCTCGTCAGCACGTTATTGCTTCTCGGTGGATGCAAAGAAACAGACGGCCCGAAGCGGTTTCAGAAGATCTCGGCAAGTCAGTCTGGTATCACCTTCAAAAATGAATTACCGGAAGAGAAGGACTTCAACATCATCAACTATCTCTACTATTATAATGGAGGCGGCGTGGCTGTTGGCGACATTAACCGAGATGGTTTAATGGATGTTTACCTCAGTTCTAACCTTGGATCCAATAAATTATACCTCAACAAAGGCAATTTTAAGTTTGAGGACATCACTGCACAAGCTGGCGTAGGGCTACGAAATGCAAATTGGAAAACGGGCGTAACGATGGTGGACATTAATGCAGATGGTTGGACAGATATCTACGTCTCTACCCTTTCTGGATTGGAAGGCCGAGCGGGAAAAAATGCCCTTTTTATTAACAACAAAGACAACACTTTTACCGATCGTGCAGCAGAATTTGGCTTAGACGAAGATGGTTATGGCCAACAAGCCACTTTTTTTGATTACGACAAAGATGGCGACTTGGATGTCTATCTCCTACGAACGTCTGTCCACTCCGAAAACAACTACCGTCCGGTTGCCGTGCGCAAAACCAGAGACCCAAAATCGGGCGATAAACTCCTCCGAAACGACGATGGCAAATTTGTTGATGTCTCGGAAAAGGCCGGAATTTGGGGTGGAAGCATCGGATATGGCCTTGGAATTGCCACTGGCGATTTAGACAATAACGGATACCCAGACCTCTACATTGCCAATGACTTCCACGAAGACGACTATCTGTACCTGAACAATGGCGATGGAACCTTCTCCGAGAAAATCAAACAAGCCATGCCCCATACCTCGCAATATGCCATGGGAACCGATATCGCTGATGTTAACAACGACGGACTTTTGGATGTGATGACTTTGGACATGATGCCAGACGATGAACACATCCGCAAATCCTCGGAGGGTGCGGATCGTGTGGATGTTTACCGCCTTAAACGGGAGTATGGGTATCACCACCAACTTGCCCGAAATGCCCTCCAGCTTAATCGTGGAAATGGGCACTTTTCGGATGTGGCTCCTTATGCCAACGTCTTTGCGTCAGACTGGTCTTGGGGGGTGCTTTTTGCAGATTTGGACTTAGACAGTCACCAAGATATTTTCATCACGAATGGCATTTATCGTCGTCCGAACGATTTAGATTTCTTGTTCTACATCTCGAATAAAAGCGTACAGCGCGTGGTAACACCGCAAAATATAGAAATTTCCCGCAAAATGCCACAAGTCAAAATACCCAATTATGCCTTTAGAAATACTGGAAATACCCAGTTTGAACAGGTTTCCAAGGCTTGGGGTTTAGACGATTTGGCCTATTCCAATGGCAGTGCTTATGCCGATTTGGACAACGACGGCGACTTGGACTTGATCACCAATTGCATCAATGAAGAAGCCGGAATTTACCGCAATCAAACCGCTGAAGAAGGTGGGCATCGGTATTTGACCATTCGATTGGAAGGTGAAGGACAAAACACACAAGGCATTGGTGCGCGGGTACAGGTTTTTTCAGGAGGAAAAATGCAAACCCAAGAACAACATCCCACGCGCGGCTGGTTGTCATCCGTCACTCCCAACTTACATTTTGGACTGGGGAAAAAGGATAAAGCAGACTCGGTACGGGTGATTTGGCCTAATGGGAAATACCAAACCATAACCACCACCAAAGGCAACCAAATTCTTGTCCTAAAACAAATCAACGCCCGTAGGACTTGGACTTATGCCACAAGACAATCCCAAGACATTGTTTTTGAAGATGTTACCACCGCTTCTGGTGTGAATTACCTCCACCGAGAAAACGAATATACAGACTTTAACCGCGAATTTTTAATTCCCAAAATGGTCTCGCGGGAAGGCCCAGCTTTGGCCGTTGGAGATGTGAACAAGGACGGGCTAATGGATTTCTACGTGGGTGGGGCCGCTGGAATGGCCAAAAAAATATTCCTCGGTAAAAAATCGGGCGGCTTCTCCGAAAGCCCACAATCCATGCTTGCCGCAGACTCCCTCTACGAAGATACCGATGCCCTCTTTGCAGATATAGATAAAGACCAAGACTTAGACCTGATCGTGGCTTCCGGCGGCGGTATGTGGCCAAAAAATGAGTCTCGCGCCAAGTCGCGTCTCTACCTAAATGATGGCAGAGGACAATTTTCCCAAGCTACACAAGGCTGGCCGGATGTAGCCGGAAATGCCGCCTGCATCGCCGTAAATGATATGGATGGAGATGGCGATGTGGATATCTTCATTGGGATGCGTAGCGAAACCGGAGCCTATGGTATGAAGCCGCGTTCCTTCCTATTAGAAAATACCGGAAAAGGCATCTTTAAAGACATAACCTCCACAAAAGCACAAGCATTGGCAAACATAGGAATGATCACCGATGCCGCATGGAGTGACTTAGACGGCGACCGAAAACCGGAATTAGTGGTGGTGGGAGACTGGATGCCTGTCACGGCTTTCGTAAATAAAAGCGGAAAATGGCAAGTTTCGACCTCTAATGGACTTGAGGATACGAATGGTTGGTGGAATGCCCTGCATATCACCGACGTGGACGGTGACGGCGATAACGACTTTATTGCTGGCAATCTGGGCGAAAACAGCATTTTCAACACTGCCCTACCGTTACACCTGTATATGAAGGATTTTGATGCGAATGGGACGCCCGAAGCCATCATGACGTATCAACGTAACCAGACAGAATATCCTATAGACCGCTTGGAAGATCTCTTCCAACAAATGCCGATGCTCAAACAACGTTTTAATGCCTCGTTTACCAAAGCCGGTAAAGAATCTTTTGCGGGCATGTTCACCTCCGAACAACGATCTGGAATGGCCACACAAACAACAAACATTCTGCAATCATCGGTCTTTATCAACGACGGGAAAGGCAGATTTACCCGTAAAGCCCTACCAGCAATCGCCCAGTTTTCCCCTATTTTCACCCTCCAAAGCGCCGATTTTAATGGTGATGGCAAAAAGGACGTACTTGTAGCAGGCAATTTTTACGGCGTAAAACCTGCAATCGGACGATATGACGCCGGTTACGGGGCGCTTCTTCTTGGCGATGGAAAAGGCGGATTTTCGGTAGCCCCCAATCATACCATAAACTTGTGGCTTACCGGAGAAACCAAAGCCCTTCGATTGATTAAGAACTATAACGGAAACAACTTGCTTTTGGTGGCGAAAACGGGTGGCTCTTTACACGTTTTACAATACCAAAAACCAAAATCTTCCCGTTCATAATGTTTGCAAACCCATGAAAAAACCAATTTCACATTTCCTCATATTATGCTGGGCGGCTTTACCAGTTTTGGCACAAGGACAGCAAACGCTTGTCCCACGGTTCGACCTCCCAAAAAGCGGGCCGTCCTTACAAAGAAACATTCAAAATGGCGCATTTATGGGTGTCATGGGGCGAAAATCAGCGGTTTTTGGCTATGAAAACAAACCCCTCGAAATGTGGGTTTATCCCCTAAAGTTAGTCCATGATTTTAAGTTGGACTTCATTACCGAGTACGAAGAAACCCAAGTACCTGTCAGTGGCCCCGAAGCCGTAACGTCCATTGAAGTCCGTCCAGAGGCCACCATCCTTACCTATCGCCATGCCGCCTTTTTGGTGCGTCAAATCATCTTTGCTCCGGTAAATGAACCGGGCATTGTCATGCTTTTAGACATAGACTCGCCGCGCCCGCTCACCATCCAAGGCTCTTTCCGCCCAGCCTTGTCTTTGATGTGGCCTGCCGGACTGCAAACAGGCAATATTTTTTGGCAGGCAGACCAGCAACGTTATGGTATCGTAGAAGAATTGGGTAAGTATGTGGGAATGATCTCCGTTCCCGGCGCACAAGACCGCTCCATTATCCCATATCAAGAAGAACCCAAAAACACCTCAAACGTCTTCCAAATAAGGGTTTTACCGGAAACACACCGCAAGAACTTTATTCCCATCTTCATCACCGGCGGAACAGAAGGTTGGCAAAAGGCGGAAGAAAACCTACAACGGTTACAAGATAACCCAAGGGCACTCTACGAAAAAACCACCGAATACTATAAAAACTTCCTCGCCAACACCACATCCTTAACAACACCGGACGAGCGCCTAAACACGGCTTACACTTGGGCGAAAATCGGAACCGAAAAAGGCGTGGTAGAAAATCCACAACTCGGAACCGGATTGGTAGCGGGGTTCCGTACTTCGGGAAACTCCGAAAGGCCGGGATTCGCTTGGTTTTTTGGCCGAGATTCCCAATGGACGGAACTGGCCATGCTTTCCTATGGCGATTTTGAAACCGTTAAACAAGGCCTGCTTTTCCTCAAAAAGTTTCAATACGAAGACGGACGGATTCCGCACGAGATTTCGCAATCCGCTGGACTGATAGACTGGTTCGGAAAATACCCCTTCGGTAAAGCAAGTGCAGATGCAACGCCGCTCTACGTGGTGTTACACCATGCCTATTACCAAGCAACGGGCGATCTTGGCTTTATCCAACAAAATTGGGCGTCCATCAAAAAAGCATGGGAATGGACCTCAAAATCCGATACCGATAACAATGGCTTGATCGAAAATACAAACTTTGGGCACGGATGGGTTGAAGGCGGAAAGCTTTATCCGCCCCACGAGGAAATGTATATGCAAGGCATTTGGATTGAAGCCTGTAACGGTATGGAAAAGTTCGGAAACATCATGTACGAACCAGAAGTGGCCTTAAAAGCAAAGACGTGGGCCTCCAGAACCAAAGAAGCCATGGAAAAAACCTATTGGCTACCAGAAAAACAGTACTATGGTTATGCAACGTCTAAGCCTGCTGAAAAAGGAAAAACCTTCGTACCCGATGGCCTCATGCCCACCAACCGAGAAACCGATGCCCGTGGATTTATGGCAGAAAGTACGGTTTTGCCCGCTGTTCCCATGTGGTTCCGCACAACCGACCCAGAAAAATCTCAAAAAGCCTTAGACGAAATTGGTTCTGCGAGCATGGCCACCGATTGGGGACATCGCATCTTGAGCAACCAATCTCCTATTTACGACCCCATGAGTTATCATTATGGCTCCGTCTGGCCCCTTTTCACGGGATGGGCAAGCCTCGCCGGATACCATTATGGTCGTCCACACATCGGTTATCAAGCGTTAATGGCCAACGCACTGCTCACCTTTCAAGATGCTTATGGCTATGTCACCGAATTGCTATCAGGGGACTTTAATACTGCATTTGGCCGTAGTTCTCACCACCAAATTTGGTCGGAAGCAATGGTGGTTTCCCCACTGCTGCGCGGGTTGTTTGGTATAGAAGCCACCCATGCGGGAAAAGTGCTGGCCTTTAGTCCGCAAGTTCCGGCGGATTGGGATCATTACACCATCAACCATTTGCGTGTTGGGGCAGATTTGGTGAACATAACGATGTCGCGTACCACAAGTGGCTCCGCATATGACTTCTCTGGCAATACAAACGGTGCAAATGTCCAATTTTCCCCGATATTTCCCAATGATGCCCTTATTAAATCGGTCAGTATCAATGGTAAGATCGTTCCACACAAAACAGAACCTTTTGGAGATGGCATAAAATTGACGCTCCAAAGTTTTCCGGCACAACGAACTGAAGTGCATATCCAGCACACCAAAGGAACGAATGTATATACCCGCCAAACGGAGGCTCCTCTCGGCGCAAAAAACACCCAGATCAAAGTAATTCGTGCAAAAACCGAAGCAAACACACTCTATTTAACTGTGGATGGGCTAAAAGGAAGCACACCATCGGTATTTGTTCGCACGGATAAAGTCTTGAAAGAAGCCCCCAATACCATCGTTAACAGACTCCCAAATGGCGATCAAGAAGTAAAAATCATCTTCCAAGGTCAAGGAGATACCTTTATGCGCCGAAAAATCTCACTGAGATTACAATAACAGAAATCGCTAACGACCAAGCATTTTAAACTTTAAGAACATCATGAAAAAGCTAATTCTTTTCGCCTTAGTTTTAGTCACAAGCGGTTGTACAAAAACAAAAAATTGGCAATCTGCAACCCAAAGTACGGAACCATTACTTGGCGCATTACACGCCTTAAATGAGGTTATCCTCCACGATGTCTTTTCTCCACCTGTGGCAAGCAGGATTTTAGCTTACACATCTATTGCAGCTTACGAAGCCTCGATTGTAAATCAGCCCAAGTTCAAAACGTTGGCGGGACAACTCAAAGCACTGAAAGAGGTTCCGAAACCAAATAAAGACCAAGAAATCAGTTCCGAGATTGCAGGTTTTTCGGCGTTTATTGGAATGTCGAAAAAGTTGGTTTTTTCTCCGGCAATGATGGATGCCTACGCAAACAAGGTGTATGCACAATACGAAAATGCCGGCGTGCCGTCCAAGGTCTTGCAAGACTCTAAAAAATACGGGGAAGTGGTCGCGGCTCACATTGCAGCATGGGCAAAAGAAGATCAATATAAAGAAACCAGAAGCGCACCCAAATACACCTTGGTCACGGGTGATCCAAGCCGTTGGATTCCTACGCCACCGATGTACAAAGAGGCTTTAGAACCGCACTGGCAAACCATAAGACCCTTCGCCGTTGATTCTTCGGCACAATTCACCATGCTACCTTTTCCTAAGTATAGCCCAGACAAAAACAGTCCTTTTTACAAAGATCTGATGGAAACCTATAGCATTGGGAAAAACCTTAGTGAAGAACAAAAGGCCATTGCCCTCTTTTGGGACGACAATGCCTTTGCCCTTCAAGTACACGGACACGCCATGTTTGGAGTCAAGAAAGTAACGCCGGGCGGCCATTGGATGAACATCGCCGCAGTTGCCATCCGTCAAAAGAAGCGCTCCGTTGCCGAAGCTACCGAGTCTTTTGCACGAGTTGCTATCGCCATTTCAGATGGCTTCATCACTTGTTGGTATGGCAAATTTGCCACCAACCGAGTCCGCCCCGAAACCGTCATCAACCGAGAATTGGACGAAAAATGGATGCCCTTCTTACAAACGCCGCCATTCCCAGAATACCCCTCCGGCCACAGCACCATTTCCCGCGCCGCCGCCGAAATTCTTACCCAACTTCATGGAGAAAGTTATGCGTTCAAAGATACCACAAACGTCCGATATGGCAACAAAGCACGCTCCTTTACCTCCTTCCGCCAAGCCGCAGACGAGGCTTCCATTAGCCGTGTGTATGGTGGGATTCATTACCGAACAGGTACGGACGGTGGCGCTGACTTAGGCAAGCAAGTGGGTGAATGGCACAACCAAAAACTCAAAACCAGATCGTAACGCCTTGTAATGTGCTCTTGTGATAATAACATGGGTTATACGTCGGTCGCGCTAATTGCTTTTAAGGCACTAAGGATGGGTGATTTTTCTCCCTTTACGTCGCTGCGCCCCTGCGTGTTTTTTTTAAGCTAAGACGATGGGAATCAATATTTTTTGCCTTACGCATTTAAATGTAGTATCGCCTACTAATATTTCCCACGACCAAAGAGAAGGGACAAAATTCATACCCTCAATACAAAAAGGGCTATTCGAGAAGAAAAGCCCTTTATTACATCTGTGCAATGTAATTTAGACCACGTTATTCAAGCGCCCAGCCGTTTCTGTTAGCGTTCTTAACGATCTGGCTAAGTCATCGGAAAAGGCATCCGATTTTGCCCGCCACTGCCAATTTCCAGACGAACTACCCGGAAAATTCATTCTGGCACCGGCATCTAATGCCAAAAGGTCTTGCATGGGTACGATGGCCGTATCCGAAGGACAATAAAAACACGTTTGAATGAGATCCCACACCACCGATGAACCATCCACATTCAGGTATTCTCGGAGTTTGCGTTTCTCAGCCTCGGTTGCATCGTTCTGCCACCAACCCAGAGTGGTATTGTTGTCGTGAGTTCCGGTGTACGTCACCGAGTTTGGTTTATAGCGATGTGGTAGGTGTGGGTACAGGTCTGCTTCAGCGGTTGCCCCGATGTCTAAGGCGAAAGCAAATTGTAAAATGTGCATTCCGGGGAAAGCGAAATGGTCTCGCAAATCATGTACACTTTGGGTCATTAAACCAAGGTCTTCTGCCATAATAGGCAATTTTCCCAAGGATTTTAGAACAGCCTCGAACATCGCAATTCCCGGCCCTTTTTGCCATTTTCCGTTTACGGCAGTGGTATCACCACCCGGAACTGCCCAATACTCGGCAAACCCTCTGAAGTGATCAATCCGAATAATATCAACCAAATTAAGCAGTTCCCGAAAGCGCTCAATCCACCACTGGTAACCATCATTCGCCATTTTATCCCAGCGGTATAGAGGGTTACCCCAAAGTTGACCTGTTTCGCTGAAATAATCGGGCGGTACACCCGCTACCACTGTTGGATTGGCCTGCTCGTCAAAGTAGAACAATTCGGGTTTTGCCCAAGCCTCTGCACTGTCTCGCGCCACAAAAATCGGAAGGTCACCAACAATTTCGATACCCTTGTCATTTGCACGTTTTTTCACCCGCGTCCATTGTGTAAAGAACACCCATTGCTGGTATTGGAACAATTGTACACTTTCCGTCAAGCGCTCATTTGCACCTTTCAAAGCCGCCGGATCACGTAGTTTGAGTGGAAGAGGCCATTCCCACCATGCTTTTCCACCCAAATCATTTTTTATGGCCATAAATATTGAAAAATCATCCAACCAATGTGCATTTTGAGAACAAAAAGCGTCAAAATCTTTTTTTTGCGTGTCTGTTCCTTCATCCAAGAAGTATTCAAAAGACTCTCGTAGAATAAGTTTTTTAGCCAGTACCACTTTTCCATAATCCACCCGATCTTCCGCTCCACCTTCAAAAACTTCTAAGGGTTGAGCCTTGAGCAAACCATCGGCGATCAACCGTTCTGGGCTAACAAGCAAGGGGTTGCCCGCAAACGCAGAAAAGCACTGATAAGGAGAATCTCCATATCCCGTAGGACCCAGTGGTAGGATTTGCCAATAACGTTGACCCGCTTTGTGTAGGAAGTCAATAAAACGATCGCATGATTTACCCAAATCACCTATTCCCGGCGAGTCTGGTAAACTGGAAACATGTAGGAGGACACCTGATGCCCGAGGAAACGACATGTGTTTATTTTTTAATATGTTAAGAGAATTAATAATCTAATTAAAGCACTTATGCAAGATACAAAAAAAGCACAAATTAGATTTCTCTTCTCTGTGCTTAGGTTTAAAATCAGTCAATTTTTAGAGGAAGTTAATTCCTTGTTTTTACGCAAGCGCTTCCGCTTGTTCAATCCATGCTTGGATGGCGTCTAAGCCTTTGTTCCAGAAGTTCGGGTCTTGTAAATTAATGTTCATTTTCTGCAACAAGACATTAGGCCAATCGCTTCCACCAGCCGATAAGAGGTTTAGGTATCGGTCTGCAAAATTGTGTGGATTGTTCATAAACTCGGAATAAAGCGCCAGTACCAAAAGTTCGCCAAACGCATAGGCATATACATAACCCGGCGAATGTAAGAAGTGCGGGATATAACTCCACCAAATACTATAATGCTCGCCCAATTCTACGCTTTCACCAAACATCTCTGTTTGGGTGGTCATCCAAGCATGGCTAAACTCCTCTGTACTTAGTTCGCCTTTTGTGCGCCGCAAGGTATGAATTCGGTCTTCAAAGCGGTTCATGGTAATTTGGCGAAAAACCGTAGCAAAGGTATCATCTATTTTAGAAACCAACATTCTAAGTTGGCTTTTCGGGTCTTGTTCCAGTTGCATCAGGTACTGGAAGGTGAGCATTTCCCCAAAAACGGAAGCAGTCTCGGCGGTGGTTAGTGGCGTATCTGCATGAAATACACCTTGTTTCCGCGAAAGGTATTGATGGACACCGTGCCCCAATTCGTGGGCTAAGGTTTGCACATCTCTAACGCGCCCTGTAAAGTTCATCATAATATAAGGGTGCGCACTCGGAACAGCGCCATGCGAGAACGCTCCGCCCCGTTTTCCGGCCACGACTGGAGCATCAATCCAGCGTTCTTCAAAAAACTTTCGGGCAATATCCCCCATTTCGGGATGGAAATTGGTATAGGCTTTTAGTACGATACTCTTTGCTTCTTGCCAACTATAAATCCGTTCTGCTTCACCAATAGGGGCATAACGGTCATAATCCATCAACTTTTCAAGCCCCAAAAGGCGGGCCTTCAGTTTGTAAAACCTTTCGACCAAAGGATAGCGGTTTGTGACCGCATCAATGAGGGTTTGCACCGTTTCATCTTCTATTTCATTCGACATATTTCGGCTTGAAATCCACGACGAGTAGCCCTTTAAACGGTCGGTCGAAGCCTTGTCCGCCAAAATGGTATTGAAAATAAAGGTCAGTGTATGGCTATGTTTTTTAAGGCCTTCGGTCAAGGATGCCGCCGCATCTTTCCGCATGGTGCGATTTGGGTGGGAAAGGTAGGTCAATACCTCTTGCTCAGTCACCGTTTCACCCCTAAAAACGAACTCGGCAGCCCCCAATACTTCGTCAAAGTACCGCTCCCAAGCCCCACTTCCTGTAATATACTTTTCTGCCAAGATTTTTTCTTCCGGTTCTGAAAGCAGATAACGTTTTTGGAGATGTCGTACTTCTAAAAAATGCCGATATGGCAAGATGCTTGGGTCTTCGAGTATCCCTTGTGCCTTTTCGTCGCCCAGCGCAGCCCATTCGGTTTCTACAAATATGAATTGCTGGTTAATCGCCGTATAGGCTTCTTTTACTTTTTGGAGTAACGCTCCTCTCGCCGCTTCGTTGGTGGCCGTCACCCAATGTAGATAAGCAAAGGTATAAGCCTTACCAGTCGTATCTAAAAGACGTCCCCAAGCCTGCATCATATCCGCAAGTTCTCGCGGCGTTAAATCGGCAATGCGCCCGCGATACCGCTCTGCAAAAGCTATTGAATTTTGTTGCGTCTCGATCAGTGCATGATGCAAGGCATCTTCAGATGGAAAAAGATCGGTAAGATTCCAGCGAATGTTTTCCGCGCCAGTTTTTGCGGTCTTCATATAGGTTTATTTTAGTGCTTAACATGGTCGTAATAAACCATGTAGAAAGGTAAATTAACAAGCAGCAAAGGCTTTTACGGAATGAATTTACCACTAAGCCTTGAACCCAACCACAATTTTGAGGTAAGATTCTTTTAAAACAATCCAAACCCACGTTAAAACAACCAAGCCATGCAACATCCGCGCTTTGTTCCTTTGGCCAAAATGGAGGATCTTAAGGCTGCATTCACGGCCTCCTACCAAGAACCAGTAGTCTTGTTCAAACACAGCATAACGTGCTCCGTAAGTATGCGAGCCGAACGAGAAATGCAAGCCTTAGACCAAGAACGGGATCCAAAAATTTTCCAATTGATTGTTCAGCGCTCGCGAAATTTATCCTACCACATTGCGGATACCTTGAACATTCAACATGAATCCCCACAAATTATTATTTTGCAAGACGGTAAAGCGATTTTTAACACGTCTCATGGACAAGTACGTGCCCAAATTGTCCGTGATGTCCTACAAACCTTGGCCCCTGTTTGACCCGCTATGAAACAGGTTTATATTTTATCCGGTATCTTGGCTGCACTTATTTTGACCTTTGCTTTTACGAAACCCTCCGATGGGGCTTTCTTAGATACCAATACGCAAAATGCCCAAAAGAAAATAGTTGCCGCCTCCTTTAGCTTGCCTGATATGAACGGGAAAACCATTCGTTTATCGGACTATAAAGGTAAAATTGTCATCCTTAATTTTTGGGCAACATGGTGCGCTCCTTGTGTCCAAGAAATTCCAGACCTTATCGGATTGCAGCACCGGATGAAGGGCAAAATTCAGGTTATTGGTGTATCGGTAGATGTAAACGGCTTTGCGGACGTTGTTCCGTTCATCCAACAAAAACAATTTCAGCTCAATTACCCCATCGTTGTTGCAAACCATCCCATGCTTGAAGGGTATAAAAACCCCTCTTTTTTACCAACAACCTTTGTGATAGACCAAAATGGCCTGCTTAGAAAAGAAACCATTGGTCTGGTAAACATTCCACGATTGTCACAGGAAATTGAAGACTTGATAGACGAAGGGCGATAAACCTTTAGATATGTAGATAATTAATGCCCCATTGCACGCATACGCTTTTGGATAATGCGGCTGTATCGGTTCATACCTTGGGGTTTTCTTGTCTGTGGAGCGGGTAAACAGGCTGCAAGTCGTGATGCCTGATTCCGATTTAAGCGGCTCGCCGAAATGCTATAGTGGTATCGTGCAGCAGCTTGTGCGCCATAAATCCCTTTCCCCCACTCCACCACGTTGATGTAAAGCTCTAAAATCCGGTCTTTCGGTAAGACCAACTCTGCCAAAGGCGCAATCGTAAACTCCATTCCTTTCCGCAAATAAGACCTATGTGTGGTAAAAAAGAGGTTTTTCACCAACTGTTGCGTAATAGTAGAACCGCCACGAATAGTCTTGCGCTCTTCCGACATGGCTTCTTCGAGAGCGTCAAAATCTATGCCATCATGCTCAAAAAAGCGGCTGTCTTCCGCTGCCACAACCGCATATTGGAGATGGTCGGAAATTTCCTCCATGGGGCGGTATTCCATTTCAACATTTAACCATTCACCTTCAAATACAGCGGCAACACGGTGCTGAAGCTGAACGGTCGTAAACAGAGGTGGCAGAAAACGCAAATAGATCAGCACCAAGAGGCAATACACATGGAAGCCGAAAAACACCATCATTCCCCAACGTACAAAACGATACCACAACGGACGTTTTTTTCGTTCGGTCTGTAGGCTAAGTGGCGTGGTGGGCGTGGCTGTTTTCGCCATGCAAAGTTATGATTGTGGCCACAAGGCCGAGGTCTTTATAATTTTATCGGCTGATTTCCAAGATTTCAAATTTGATGATGCCTGCGGGTACTTTCACGTCCACAATGTCCCCAACAGACCTTCCCAACAAGGCTTTCCCAATGGGGCTATTGACCGAGATTTTATTTTGAGCAAAGTTGGCCTCGCGGTCGGAGGTCAAGACATAGGTTACTTCTTGATTAACTTTATGATTTTTCACCCGAACTTTAGACAAGATATAAGCCTTGCTCACGTCCATCTTGCTATCATCTACCACCCGCGCATTCTGAATCATTTCATTAAGCTGTGCGATGCGTGCTTCCAAAAGTCCTTGTGCGTCTTTCGCCGCATCATATTCCGCATTTTCAGACAGATCACCTTGCGCACGCGCCTCTGCAATGGCCTGCGCTATACGGGCACGCTCTTTTGTTTTGAGAAACTGCAACTCTTCATTCAATTTATTCAGCCCATCTTGGGACAAATACAGCGTCTCGCTCATGGCTAAATTCTCCTTTAGCGTTGTGTACGATAAAAAAAGATCGCCCCATCCGTTTATTACCGTCGGATGCGGCGATCATTGGTTGCTAAAATAAGCACTTTCTGTCGCTAAAAAAAGTGATTTATTAAAAATGATCCCTACTTTGCATATTTCATGCTCACAAGGAACCCATATTGGGCTTGAAACGTTTCCGTCTCAAAAAAAGTCCTTCAATATAGATATGAACACACTTAACATTACCCCAAAAGCAGCTGATAAAATTAAGTCCTTGGCCTTGAACGAAGGTATCAATTGGTCACAACAGTTTTTGCGCGTTGCCGTTGTCAGCGGTGGATGCTCTGGATTAACCTACGACTTGGGCTGGGATACCGTCCCGCAAGAGGAAGATGTGTTTATTGAGACCGATGGCATACGACTGGCGATGGATATGAATGCGCAACTTTATGTAGAAGGTTCAACCTTGGATTTTACAGACGGCTTAGAAGGGAAGGGATTTCACTTCAACAACCCACAGGCCGTCCGGAATTGTGCATGCGGCGAGTCTTTCTCCGTCTGATTTCAAGCAAGCTATACAATTTCGATCTTGCCTTGCGCAAATTAAAGACGTATCTTGATTTTCTTAAAATGAAATGCGCTTATAGCTCAGCTGGATAGAGCGTTGGATTCCGGTTCCAAAGGCCGGGGGTTCAAATCCTCCTAAGCGCACAAGGAGTTTCCCATGAGGAGGCTCCTTTTTTTATTGGTGATTTAGGTCTAACTACGATAATGCAATGTGAATTAATGGTGTTAAATTATTGTGAGTTATCAATTTAAGCTATTGTTATTAATTGAAGGCAAGTTAATGTCGCCCCTATGGTGTTCAAGCTGCACCTTTCCAGAATACCCACTGTTCTCATTTTTTTGTAATCAAACCACATCGCTAAGGTTGGTAACTTGAACGGAGTTGTAAAAAAACCAACCAATATGTGGAAATTTGGTACGAATCTGCTTTTATTTGTTTTTTGGGGCTTCGGTTTTGCTTGGTCGCAAAATACGTCCTTGTCATTAGACACTGTCTTGGCGCATGTCCTGAAACATCACCCTACGATTCACGCCGCAAACGCAAATATTCGCGCCGTTGAAGCGGAAAAGGATGGACTTTCGGCCAGGTTCCTCCAACTTCCAGAAGCGGATGCTTCGGTGATGCGGGTTTTGGGCGGCAGATTATACAATGTGACGATAGGCGGAATGCAAACGTTCGAACGGAGAAACCAGCTTGGCTCCAGAATTATATTAGGCGATACCAAAGTGAGGGCGGCGCAGGAACAAGTGCGTTTGACGATCCAAACCAAAGTGGCCGAAGTACGTCTTGCATTTATTCAGGCGATGTATGCCCAAGAAAAACAAACCTTATTGGCCTCCTTTTCCGCAGAAGCAAAAGCACTCCAAGAAGCGCTTCAGGCACGTTTTGAAAGCGGGCAAAGTGCAGGTTATGATGTAACCTTGGCCAGGATTGAAGCACATCGAGCAGAAGTTACCGCGAGGCAAGCCCATCTTTTTTCCGAGAAAGCAAAACAAACCTTGGCGCTTGTTGCAAACATGGAGATTGGTATGCGCCCAATACTCGTTGCGGATATTCCGATAGGCAAGTTTCCTGCATTGGAGGTCTTGGAGCAAACGGCTTTGCAAAACCGCATGGAATTGGCACAGTTGGTGGCAGATCATGAAATCCTTGCCGCAGAACGGGTTTTAGCCAATAAGAACAGAACGCCAAACCTTCAAGCAGGCGCTTTTTTGGCCTTAGACAATACCTATTTAAATCGTTTGACACCTGTGGTTGGGCTTCGGGTGGCCATGCCTTTACCGATTCGAAGGGCGGGATGGTATAACAATGGTCAAGCAGAAATCAACCGCTTAACAGCCGAGATGGAACGCTCGGAGGTTATTTATGAAGCGCAAAAATCCAACATTCGCCGAGAGGTGCAAGCCGCATACGAGCAATTCCACTTGGCCGTGCAATCGCTTGAACTTGCAAAAGACATGGAACGGCTATTGGGAGAATCGTCGCGACAAATAGAAACCATGTACCAAGAGAAGCGGCTTGATGTGGTGCAGTACTTGGCGCACAA
This sequence comes from Rhodothermia bacterium, assembly GCA_017303715.1. Lineage (GTDB taxonomy): Bacteria > Bacteroidota > Rhodothermia > Rhodothermales > UBA2364 > UBA2364. The sequence goes on from JAFLBZ010000001.1 coordinate 81,049, forward strand.
AGCCAAACAGGGGCTTGTACGGTTAGATGTACTGGAGTTAACCTATCAGGCTGTTCAAGCCCAGACCGAACTTGAAAACGTTATCGGGTTATCCGCTCTGTAATACGCTGAATTGCCATACATAGACCAAAAATATGAAGATGATTTCTACTCTTTTAAGGGTTTCCGTGCTTATTGCCCCTTTTTACTGGCTTGGCTGTACCTCCGAAGCAGAAGCACCTCCAGCCCCAACCTCCAAAGCAGCCACTACACCGCCCAATGTCCTCAGCCTGACCCCAAAACAACTTAGGAGCCTGAACATAGAATCGGTAAAAGTAAGCCAGCAAAGTGTCGGGATTCCAGTTTTGGTGCAAGGAAAAGCCGTTCCTGATCATCAAGGCATGGGCGTGGTCAGCGCACCGATTTCGGGCAGGATTCTTCGCGTTTATGCCTACGAAGGGAATGTAGTCAGGAAGGGTACTGTGGTAGCCGATTTAGAAAGCCTCGAATTTGCAACTCTTGCGGCGGAGTATCTGCAATCGGAAACAGAATTGAGGTTCCAATCCAAAGAATGGGAGCGCCTACAAGCTTTGTACGAGAAGAATTTAGTTGCCCAATCCGAGGTACAGCGGGCAGAGGCAGCACAAATGCGTGCCCAAACCCAACTTCGTGCCTCCGAAACCAAACTCACCGCTACGGGCATTAGCCGTGCGTATATACGGCAATGGGTCTCCCGAAAAACCCAAAATCCCACACTTCCCGTGTATGCACCGGTTTCGGGTGTGATCCATAACCATAATATTAATGTGGGGCAATCGGTGTTGGCCTATACCCAAATGATGGACATCGTACCGACAGAAAGCGTGATGGTCGAGGCTTATGCAACCCCAGCGCAAGCCCAGAATATCCGGAACGGCGACGAAGCCACCATCCATATGCCGGGACAAAATGAGGTGTTACGGATGTCGGTTATTGGTCTTCAAGCAAGTATGGACGAGGAGCGTCATGCGGTACGGATTTTACTAGAGAGCCGCACGGTAAATGGCTTTCCGAAGCCCGGACAATCCGTACAAGTGGCATTTTCCACACTTTCGAGTGGTTTTGCATTTCAGGTTCCATTATCCGCTATTGAATACGAAGGAAATGATGCCCATGTCTTCGTAAAAAAGGCAGACCACCAATACGAACGCCGTCCTGTAAAAATTCACCGCATATTGGCGGACATGGCCTTGGTCACAGAAGGGCTAAACTCCGGTGAATCAGTTGCAGTCTCTCACGTTTTTACGCTTAAAGCGCTAAGTAGAATGACCGATTTTGCAGAGTAAACCTATTCCAAAAGCCCATATATCCATGTTGAATGCCCTTATAGATTTCAGCCTAAGACAAAAATTTATTGCCTTTTCATTGGTCATATTGGCCGCATTTGGGGGCATTATGGCACTTGTAAGGCTTCCGATCAACTCTTTACCCGATGTTACACCCGTTCAGGTTTTGGTGATTACACCGGCAGGACGATATGCACCGTATGATGTAGAGCAATTGGTCAGTTTTCCGATTGAGACACAGATGAATGGCCTTCCCAATGTTAAGGAAGTCCGCTCCATCTCGCAATTCGGCCTTTCCGCAGTTACGGTGGAGTTCTCGGAAGATACCGATATTTACTTCGCCCGCCAGATGGTTAGCCAGCAACTCCAAAACGTTGTCGGAAGTTTGCCACAAGGGATCTCACAGCCGCGACTGGGGCCAATTTCCACTGCTTTAGGCGAAATTTACCAATATGTGGTTCATTCGGATACCCCTTGTCCCTCAGAAATTCAAGTACCCTCCACGGATTGTCATTCGCTTACCGATTTACGGACTATCCAAGATTGGATGATTGCGCCACAACTCAAGACGGTTCCGGGCGTAACCGAGATTAATGCCTTTGGCGGATTTGTAAAACAATATGCCGTCACCGTTTTCCCAGAAAAATTACAAGCCTATGACCTCTCTTTAGAAGACCTAACCACAGCAATTACAGCCAATAATGAGGTTTCCGGTGGCAATTATCTGGATCATAATCAGGAACAATACATTATTCGGGGTTTTGGACAAATTCGTAATGAGAGCGATTTAGAAAGCATCCTTCTAAAAGAAGCAGGAACACCCATTTTTTTACGGGATGTGGCCGCAGTGTCGCTTGGAACCCAACTTCGGCAAGGCGCGGTAACACAAGACGGCAAAGGCGAAATCGTCACTGGAATTGTGATGATGCTTCGTGGTGGAAATGGTATGGAGGTGATTAAGCAGATCGAAGGCAAGATCCAAAACATCCAAAAAGGCTTGCCAGAAGGGGTGAAAATCGAAAAATTTTATGACCAATCCGATTTGATTAACCGAACAACTTGGACGCTTGGGAAGAATTTGTTGGAGGGCGGTTTTCTGGTGATCGTGGTTTTGCTCCTATTATTGGGCGAGGTGCGTGGTGCATTAATTGTAGCCTCCGTCATTCCCCTCTCGATGTTATTTGCCTTTATAGGCATGTACGAATTCGGCTTAGCGGCAAATTTGATGTCACTCGGCGCGATTGATTTTGGCATGGTAGTGGATGGATCGGTGGTGATGATTGAACACATGGTACACAAAGTTCAGCACATCGAGGAAGGGCGTTCCGTTTTTTCCACCCTACGTGAGGCTGCACACGAAGTTGCTCGGCCCATTTTCTTCGGTGTCTTAATCATTATCATGGTTTATGTACCCATTGCTACCTTCAGCGGAACCGAAGGAATCTTGTTCAGGCCAATGGCCATTACTGTGGCTACTGCTGTTTTTGGTTCTTTGCTTTTGGCTTTGGTCTTTGTACCAGCTATGGCTGCAATCATCTTCCGAAAAGGTGTTCGTATCCAACAAAATCGGGTGATGGATTGGCTTAAGCCCCGATATACTAAATTATTAGCGCGGGTATTACGTAACCCAAGAGCTACGATGGGGTCTGCCTTATCCGTCTTTATCTTGGCCTTAATTTGGATGCCTTTCCTCGGAACAGAATTTTTGCCGGAATTGGACGAAGGCTCCATTCTCGTAGAACAAGTGCGCCTTCCGAGTATCACCTTGGATGAGTCCATAAGCCGCGCCAATGTATTTGCAGCAAAAGCGAAACGCGCCATCCCGGAAATACAAACGATTGTCCCCAAAACAGGGCGCTCGGACTTGGCGAACGATTGGATGGGGGTTCATCAGACGGATGTTTGGGTGATTCTAAAACCGATGGATCAGTGGAGACCCGGTATAACCAAAACAGATATTCAAGACCTAATGCGCCCGTTTTTGGATGCAGAAGTGGGTTTAGCCTATAATTTTACCCAACCTATTGCCATGCGGGTGGACGAATTGACCAGTGGGGTAAAATCCGATTTGGCCGTTAAAATACAAGGGGAACATTTGGAGGAGTTAAACCAAATCGGCACCCAAATCGCAAAGATTTTACCAGATATTGCTGGAACGGACAATTTTTTCTTAGAACGCACCATCGGACAGCCCTACCTAAACATACAAATTGACCGCGAAGCTATTGCATCATTTGGCCTAAACGTGCAGGACGTGCAGGCGGTCATCGAGGCGGGACTTGGTGGAAAGGCCGTCAGCGAGGTATTTGAGGGACAACGAAGGTTTGAAATATCGTTACGTTTTCCCGCAAAAGCACGTCAAACGTTTTCCGATATTTTTTCCACACCAGTGCCATTACCTCGTGGTGGAAGCATTCCACTCGCGCAGGTAGCCCATTTTGCACCACAAGAGGGCGCACGTGAAATCGCACGTGAAAATGGCTGGCGACGCGTAATTTTGGGTATAAACCTCCGAGATACCGACATCGGCACGTATGTTTCGCGCCTCGAAACGGCCATCACCGAGAAGGTCAAGCTACCTTCGGGTGTATTTTTGCAATATGCTGGTTCTTTTGAAGACCAACAACGTGCCACCCAACACCTTTTGATTGTGGTTCCATTGGCCTTGCTCCTTATTTTTGGCCTACTCTACATCATGTTTGGTCAAGCACGGTATGCATGGCTCATTTTCCTCAATCTGCCACTGGCCTTTTCGGGAGGAATCTTCTTTTTGGGCTTACGTGGTTTTTACCTATCGGTCTCGGCGAGTATTGGTTTTGTCGCGCTCTTTGGAGTCGCTGTGTTGAATGGAATTGTTTTGGTATCGCACCTCAATCATTTACGCCAACAAGGCATGAACGTGACAGATGCTGTAAGAAAAGGGGCTGCGGATCGTTTACGGCCTGTTTTAATGACAGCACTTGTGGCAGGTCTGGGTTTTGTACCTATGGCTTTCAACTCCGGCCCCGGTTCAGAAGTGCAGAGACCCTTAGCAACCGTTGTGATTGGTGGCTTACTTACGGCCACTTTACTGACCCTGTTCGTCCTTCCAACACTTTACGAATGGATAGAGAAGGATAGCGAGATACCAATTCTTGAGCAAGAACCCACGTAAAAAAAGCCTCAAACGAGGCCCGTAACGGCACGGGCAATTTGTGCAGCCACACGGGCATTGTTCTGCAAAAGGGCTAAATTGGCTTCAAGGCTACGTTCTCCGGTCATCTCTGCAATTTTTTTGAGGAGAAAAGGCGTTACTGCGGCTGACCGCAACTTGTGAAATTCGGCCTCTTCAATGGCTTCTGCGATGATTGGTTCAATTTCCCCGCGCGGAATTGCAGCCTCTTCGGGTATGGGGACGGCAACCAAAATGCCTCCGGGCAAGTTGAGGTATTTTTTGGCCTTGATAATTTCGGCCACTTCTTGCGGAGTATCGCAGCGGACGTCCACCGTTAGGCCGCTTTCTCTGCTGTAAAATGCCGGAAATTCATGGGTTTGATAACCAATAACGGTAATACCATAAGTCTCTAAATACTCTAATGTGGCCGGTAAGTCTAAAATGGCCTTTGCGCCGGCACACACCACCGTCACAGGGGTCTGTGCCAATTCTTGCAAATCTGCACTGATGTCCATGCTACCTACTCCCAATTCACCGGCTCCTCGATGAACACCTCCAATTCCTCCTGTTGCGAAAACCGCGATTCCGGCACGATGTGCTGCCCACATGGTCGTGGCAACGGTAGTGGCACCATTTAACCTTCTGGCAACCACAATCGGTAAATCGCGGCGGCTCACCTTCCGCACCTCTTTTGAAGTGGCCAAAAGGCGAATTTGTGCCTCATTCAATCCGGCGATTATATTACCCTCGACAATACCAATCGTCGCAGGACGTGCTCCTTCATGACGAATGATGGCTTCGAGGCTGTGCGCCAATTGTAGGTTCTGGGGATAAGGCAAGCCGTGACTAATGACGGTAGATTCTAAAGCGACGATGGGTTGCATAAAATGGTTTTAAGGGCGATGGGAGAAAATACATCTGATCGCCCATTTCTTCAAAAAACGTGCCCAAAAACTTGATCGTGGATTGTTTCTGGTTCATTCGGAAGATTGAGATGTGGATCTCTCCTCGTATATAAGTCGTTTCTATACACTTCCTCCAAACCATAGAGTAACCCCAAAGTAGTGTATCTTGACGGTTCGCTGTCTTTCGAGGAAGAAACGTATATTCTCTACTCCTCTTCTACTTTCCCCGCATTACCGCTCCGAACTTTAATACTCGCTCCCCTACACCCGAAACAGAAACATGCACCAAGTACATGCCGGAGGCGATCGGGTTGCCACGGTCGTTTTCTAAAAACCAACGGACGTAACCTGTTTCTTCAGCTTGCCAAAAGTACTTCACTTGCTGACCATCCAAGCTAAAAATGCGAATCGTACTGCCACGTGGAATCCCCACCAATCGGATTTCCTTAGGACTTGTCGTCGTTTCGTATGGTGACCCAAACTTGTATGGATTTGGTGTGATGCCAATCCGTGACAGTTGCTCTTGTGGAGGTGCAGTTTCTTCGGCTAAGTCTTTCGGGGTTATACTAATACGAGACACGTCACCCCAATGCAAGAATGGATACTGACCCACCCTGCTGTTTATGGCATAGGGTTGTTGTACACCAAAATGATAGTCAAAATACAGACTGATCCTTTCCGAAACGATGTGGTACATCTGGAGACCAGAATCACTACCTTCCAATAATCGTTCGGTAACACGACTGTCTTCTGCTGTGGGCGCATAAATATTTTTGATGCCATTCTCTTGGTCATAAATGGCCACAATTGTACCTACCGAATCGGAGGCACTTTTGTATTGTCGTACCACATAGCCTTCGAACTGTAAGCCATAAGCCGTATCAGCATAATCATTCAAACGATTGGTTCCATTTGGATTGTTCTTCCAATTAAGTTGCAAAACCTCGTTTTCATATCTTGCCGACAATTCCGGTGACGAGATAGGCTTTACGGATTGAAAACCAGCATCAAAAAAACCTTGTACCGTATCGGAGGCTCGGCGTAAGGCCACCAACGATCCCAAGGCAGTTTTCTCTTGTGCCCAGACAATCGCAAAGTCTAAGGTAAGGACTTCTCCAGAAGAAAATGTCGCTGGTTGAGTGGACATCGCAAACGCACGATTACCATCAGAATTTTTACTACCTCTACCATCATTATTCATCTCCGACCAACCATGTCCCGTTACCGGATCACCATGAAAAGCAAAATTGGTGAATGGTGGTATTCCAGAAGTACCATCGCCTTGAGCAGAAAGACGGCGTCCATCTAGAAAACGTGAAGTTTGACAATAACGAAATGCTATTGAACCAGAAACCGGAGGGCATATTATAGGGTGACCACTTCCCATGTTTATAGAATACCCAAGTACTTGATTTTCTCCCCTACTCACCGGAAAATGTAAAAAATCAATGCCTAAAGCTGGTGGCTCTTGGCCAGTGCCAGAATTTTGACTTGAAGTGTTTGAGGTGCTGTCTTTTTCATACGCATTATAGCCATACACCATAGAGCGAGTTGTATCCGTACCAATGTAATCATTAGATGAGTCACCCAAGTCTGGATCCGAAAAATACGAAATAATAAAATCTTTATAACGGTTTGGACTTTTGTTTTTCAGCCGATACCGATAAAAGGTTGTATTCCCAATATCTCCATGCCTATCAAAGGCATAAGCCAATACCTGTATCTCTACACCCAGTGGTTTTGTTTGGGTTTGGTTATGCACATTACCCACATCGTTCATCACCCACCACACCATTTGATCGCCCAAAAGATCAGGCCGATCACCTTTCGAGAGATCATAGTTGTTCGGATTACCATCCCCATCCTTTACAGGCGCACCAAGCTGCCAAGGCCATTCCGATAAATCTTTGCTCGCCACTTTTGTCGTATTGTAGTCCACAATGTCCGACCCAGAGATTTTATACAGCCGGTCGTATAAGCTACAATCCTTTGGTGGATTGGCCTGTGCATCCAATGGGCCAGGCCAAAATTCCCAATTACCAAAGTTGGCTCCAGCGACCCGGAGTTCATCTGTCTCAGTATAGCCACTAAGCCAAAGTCCATGGGCAAAAATGGCATTGGATTGACTATTTTTGGGGACATTATAGACACTAGGATCCCCTTTCCAGAAAAGCCCACCTGTATTCACTAACCGTGCCCTTACATTGTTGATGTCTAAATATGCTTCCGCATTGCCTGTTGCACAAGTACCAGAAGTCTGTGCAGATACATAAAACAAGGGTGTCAACAGTATTATGCTGCAAAAAGATATAAAGCGTTTCATAAGTATAACCATAAAGGGTGGAACACATTTATTACCTTTGCAGTTTATCCGAATCCTAAGAGAAATACAATAGGAAAAACCCCTGATTTACCTGAATGGTTTATACAGTAAGCCCAATGGTAAAGACCTGCACCTGTATGGTGTTACCATTTTTTGACCTACCTGTCTTACTGCGCTTGCGCTGTGTATTACATATTCCGCCTATAACGGCCACCCACTTCAAAGAGTGCCTCCGTAATTTGACCGAGACTACACACTTTTACGGTTTCCATGAGTTGCGCAAAGATATTGCCGCCTTCAAGCGCTACTTCCTTTAATGCCGCCAAAGCCTGCATAGATTTAGCCGTATTACGAAAGTGGAATTGCTGTAAATTTTTGATTTGTTGCTGTTTTTCTGTTTCTGTGGAGCGCATCAGCGGGACTTTAACCGAGGCCCGCTCCGTTTCTTTTGCTTTAAAGGTATTTACACCAATAATGGGCAACGTTCCAGCGTGTTTGAGATGCTCGTAATAAAGGCTTTCCTCCTGAATTTTACCCCGCTGGTACATGGTTTCCATTGCGCCCAAAACCCCACCACGATCCGAAATCCGCTCAAACTCCAACAAGACCGCATCCTCTACCAATTCAGTAAGTTCTTCTACGATAAACGATCCCTGAAGTGGGTTTTCGTTTTTGGCCAGACCCAATTCGCGGTTAATAATCAACTGAATGGCCATCGCTCGCCGCACAGACTCCTCCGTCGGGGTGGTTATGGCTTCATCATACGCATTGGTATGCAACGAATTGCAATGGTCGTAAATGGCCAAGAGCGCTTGAAGCGTGGTTCGGATGTCGTTAAACTGAATTTCTTGGGCATGTAAACTCCTGCCAGATGTTTGAATATGGTACTTTAATTTTTGACTTCGTTCGTTTGCGCCATATAACTTTCGGAGCGCAATGGCCCAGATTCGTCTTGCCACCCGGCCAATAACGGTATATTCAGGATCTAAGCCATTGGAAAAGAAAAACGAGAAGTTGGGCGCAAAGTCATCCACATTCATGCCACGACTACGATAATATTCCAAAAGGGTGAAACCATTCGATAACGTAAACGCCAACTGAGAAATGGGATTTGCCCCAGCTTCTGCGATATGATAACCCGAAATGGAAACGGAATAATAATTCCTCACCTGATGGTCTATGAAGTACTGTTGGACGTCGCCCATCATACGCAGGCCAAATTCCGTACTAAAAATGCAGGTATTTTGTGCTTGATCTTCCTTTAAAATGTCCGCTTGAACCGTTCCTCTCACTGTAGAAAGGGTTTTGGAACGTATGGCAAGGTATGCTTTGTTAGACAAAAAGCCCGCTTCAATCAACTCATCCGCACTAAAGCCCAACAATCCCAAGCCGCTCCCATTATGCCCTTCAGGGAGTTCCTCCGACTCGTAAGGACAATAGGATACCGCTCGGTTTTGAGTAATCTTCCATGCTTCAATATCTTCCCATTTGCCTTCATTTCTCAAGAATTGCTCCACTTGCTGGTCTATTGCAGTATTCATATACATCGCCAGAACCATTGGAGCCGGCCCATTGATGGTCATGGAAACACTGGTGGCTGGATCACACAAATCAAAGCCCGAATAGAGTTTTTTCATGTCGTCCAAGGTTGCAATAGATACGCCAGCATTCCCAATTTTTCCGTAGATATCAGGGCGAATACGTGGATCCCTTCCATAGAGCGTAACAGAGTCGAAGGCCGTAGAAAGGCGTTTGGCGGGCATCCCTTGCGAGACCAAATGAAACCGTTTGTTGGTACGTTCTGGCCCACCTTCCCCCGCAAACATCCGCGTTGGGTCTTCATTTGTGCGTTTAAACGGAAAAACGCCCGAAGTAAAGGGGAAAAATCCCGGGATATTTTCCTTTAGCGCAAACCGCAACCTCTCCCCAGCATCTTCCATACGCGGCAAGGCAACAAGCGGAATCTTCAGGCCAGAAAGCGACATTGAGAATTGTGGTGTCCGAATTTCTTTCCCGCGAACCTGATATACAGAAGACTCTTGCCGGTATTGGGCCGTCATTTGATCCCAATTTGACAAAATTTGCTGGCACGGATAAGCCAATTTACCCCACCAATGTGCAACCATTTCATCCATTTTTGCCAAAAGGTGTTCTTTATCCTCTGGCGACCACGCCTCTACTTGTGCCCGCACCCCTGAAACTTGTCCCCATTTGCGGGCAAAAACAATTTGCTCCTCCGCCCACTCATGGTAGTTCCGGACGGTTTCCGCAATTTCACCTAAATAACGAATACGTTTGGGTGGAATCACTTGGTTTTTATGCGCAAAAACAACGGCATTTTCTTGTCCCGCAAACTTATTCGATTGCCAAAAGTTGGATTTTTGCGTTTTCCTACCCAATGCCTCAAGTAAGGCCAAATAAAGTTTGGTAACTCCCAAATCGGCAAAATGAGAAGCCATCGTCGGGAAAACGGGCATGGCCTCCATTGGCTTATCCCATGCTTTTCGATTGCGTTGTACCTGTTTGCGAACATCCCGCAAGGCATCTTCCGAACCTTTTTTCTCAAACTTATTGAGCGCAATTAAGTCGGCGACATCCAACATCCCAATTTTCTCCAATTGTGTTGGTGCGCCAAACTCCGAGGTCATCACATAGACCGTTACATCTGCAAAAGACGTAATTTCGGTGTCAGATTGCCCTATACCCGCCGTTTCGAGCACAACCAGATCAAATCCAGCATTTTGGCAAAGCCTAACCGCATCTTTAAGGGCATCCGTGACCGATCGGTGAGCCGCCCTTGTTGCAAATGACCTCATAAAAAGCCTATCCGCAAAAGTCCCATAAGCTGTATTCATCCGAATCCGGTCGCCGAGCAACGCCCCGCCTGTACGAGATTGTGTGGGATCTACGGAAAGAACGGCCACACTTCGGTCTTCAAAATCGGATAAATAGCGATTAACCAACTCATCTGTTAAGGTGGATTTCCCAGCACCACCCGTACCGGTTATTCCCAAAACCGGTGCATGTGGCACTATACCAACCAAATCCGGCGTACCACCTTCTTCCAAGAGACTCAGGTCATGTGCAATTTTAATCCATCTTTCCTCAAGGTTAATAGGTTGATATTTTGCTTTCCGCCCCATGCTCCGGCAATCCGTCATCATATACGCAATCATGCCTTCAAGTCCCATCTTCATCCCATCTTCAGGCGAAAAAATGCGGGCGATTCCATATTGGTGGAGTTCCTCAATTTCCGATTGGACGATAACGCCACCTCCGCCGCCAAAAATCCGAATATGTCCAACGCCCAATCGCTGAAACTCGTCGTACATGTACCGAAAAAACTCCATGTGTCCACCTTGATAGGAAGAAACAGCCACGGCATCGGCGTCTTCTTGGATGGCAGTTTGGACAATATCCGCAACCGAACGGTCGTGCCCTAAGTGGATGACTTCCGCACCTTGGTCTTGGAGAATCCGACGCATGATATTAATGGCGGCATCATGGCCATCAAATAGGCTGGTAGCCGTTACAAATCGTAAAGGAAATTGACTCATAGTGTATTAAAAAAAGCGCTTCCGGAAATAAGAAGATACAATCATACAAAAGGCTGCAACGGGAATTTACTTTAAAGGTGTTTTACGATCATCTTATGCCACCAAGGCCAATCATGCCCAAATCCCTCCCAAACCTCCAAGGTATGGTCAATCCCCTTCTCGTGTAGGATGCGGCTTAGCCGCTCATTGGCTTCGCGACAAGGATCGTGTTCCCCCAAGGCTAAAATAACATGTAGTTTTCTAATCTTATTTAGCAAATCGGCACTTAGGTTCCCACTTAAGAAGTCAGGTGGATTGGAGAAATAGACGTTATCGTCATAGAACCCATCCATAAACATTTTGATGTCGAAAGCCCCACTGAGTGCAATCAATTTCCCGAATGCCCAAGGGAATTTAAACGCCATGTCAGCCGCATGATAAGCCCCGAAACTTGCCCCCGTTACCATGATAAAGTCATGTTTAGATGTATTTCGGATCATGGGAACCACTTCGTTCAAAATATATTGCTCATATTGTTGATGACGTTTTATCCGGACGTATGGATTCGCGTTGCGGTTATAGAAGCTCTCGCGGTCAACCGAATCAACACAAAAAACTTGGTTCTGCCCATTGGCCAATTGAACGCCCATCGCGTCCATCATCCCAAAATCCCGCCATTCATAAAAGCGTCCCATACTCGAAGGGAACACCAGTAACGGCGTTCCGGCATGACCAAACCGGAGGATTTCCATATCGCGCCCCAAGGTTGCGCTGTACCACTTAATGTATTCTTGATGCATATCCTGATTTTCGTTAAAACGACATAAAAAATTGTTAAACAAATTATTTAGACTTCCAAGAAGCCTCTTGTCGTACCAAAACCTCGACTGGATGGATTTCAGGGTCTAAGACCGCCTCGGCAACCCGCTCCATACGCAAGCCTTGCGAGCCTTTCACCAAAACCACATCCTCGGAACCTACCTGAAAAACCAACTCCATTTCAATGGCATTTGCCAGCGCTTGGGAATCTGGAAACCAATACACGCCCTGTACATCTAAAATAGACAATGCAGCCTGAAACCTTTGCCCCACAAAACAGCAAATGTTTGCAGCTTCTATAGCCTCCTTTACCACCAATTCGTGGCCGATAGCCTCTTCCTCCCCCAACTCCAGCATATCGCCCAAACAAGCAATCCGACGGCCTTTCATATTAGCCAGAACCCGCAAAGCGCTCAAGGTTGCCACCGGCGAGGCATTATAGGTGTCATCAATCATAATCCCGCCATTTCGGGCTGGCAACTTCGACAGGCGACCTTTTTCTGTCTTTAACGTCGCAACCTGTTTTAAAATCACTTCCTGCGACATCCCCAAAACATGTCCAGCAGCATACGCCGCCAACATCGTATAAATGGCATGATCGCCCAACAAAGGGTATGGCTTGGGGATTAAAGTCGCGGGCAACTCGACGGATTCTTCGTGACCCGAATAAAAAACAACGCGGCCTTTGCACCTTTCCTTCATAGCCCGTACACGCGGGTCGTCATAGTTTAGGCAGGCAACCCCTGATTCGTCGAGCGCCTCTACAATCATTCCTTTTTCTTGGGCGATATTCTCGATACTGCCAAATGTTTCTAAATGCACCCCTTGAACTGTAGTTACAAAGCTAATGTCTGGTCGAAACGCGGCTGTTAATTCGGCGATATCACCTACAAAACGAGCACCCATCTCTAAGACCATTACGCTATTTTCTTGCGTAAGTCCATTTAAAATCGTTAAAGCAAGCCCTAATGGTGTATTTAGATTTCCTTCTGGCACAACCACCGGAAACGCTGCGGAAACGACATGTGCAATAGCCGTTCGTGTACTCGTTTTCCCCACCGACCCCGTAATCCCGATGGTTTTGGGTTTGAGTTTTTGGATTCTTTCCCGCGCCAGTTCCACAAGATGTTCGATTGCGTTTTCCACTTGCACCACCTGCACATCGGGTACATCTATTTTCACCACCTCTTCGGCGATCACCCCCACTGCACCCTTAGCAATGGCATCCGCAATAAACCGATGGCCATTAAAGACTTCTCCCCGAATGGCCACATACCAATCCCCCGCCCGAATGGTGCGGGTATCTTTAGAGTATTTTGGGTACTTCATGTATTCTTTTTGATCTATGTTTGCCGAGAACTTGAACAGCCATGTAATATAAGCAGATGAAAGTATGATTCAAGGGGTCTTTTCCTTATAATATGCCTTGGTTTTTTGGGCTTACCGTCTTTAATTTTGAACAACCAAACACGGTTCATGAATTTTGGGCAACAACAAAAGGGCGTTTTCGAGGATTGTACTAAGGCTACATATGATCGTTTATCCTCTCAATTATTGCCCTTCTGGAAAAAATCCCATCAATCACCTGAAAAGCCTTTATTTATACCTGCATATACCTTTATACCTGCATATACCTTTATAATTGACCTTGGAAAAATTCTAAACCTCAAATCCATGCAAAAACTTGTTTATTTAACCTGCATCTTCCTCTCCCCGCTCATGCTATCTGCACAAACAGAGCTAACCAAACCCGAACAAACCGAGCAATGGGATCCAGAGCCACGTGTGGTGACACCCGGAAAAGGTACAAAACCGCCCTCTGATGCCCTTGTGATCTTCGACGGAACATCATTGGAAGGTTTTCGGGACAAAAGTGGGAACCCACCAAAATGGGAGTTAAAAGAAGGCGTACTCACCGTAAAAGGAGGTGCTGGAGATATTTGGAGCAAAGCCTCTTTTGGTAGTTTTCAGCTTCATTTGGAGTGGAGAACCCCAAACGAGTCCACCAATTTAAAGGGGCAAGGACGCGGAAATAGCGGTATCTTTCTACAAGATCGCTACGAAATTCAGATCCTAAACTCTTATGAAAACAGAACCTATGCCAACGGACAAGCTGGCAGTATTTACAAACAAACTCCACCACTGTCCAATGCAATGAACCCTATGGGCGAGTGGCAAACCTACGACGTTATTTATACCGCACCCACCTTTCGGGCAAATGGTTCAATGGCCAATCCACCCTTTGTCACGGTCATCCACAATGGGATTGTCATCCAAAACCATACACCCATACAAGGAACCACCGAGTATATTGGCTCACCTCAAGTCAAAGCACACGGAGATGCACCCATTCGTTTACAAGACCACGGTAATCCAGTGAGTTATAGAAATATTTGGGTACGCCCCCTCTAAACAATCAGCTGTAAAGAAGCACCAGATGTCCGAAATACTCAAAGTCTGGTGCTTCCTTACTCCTTTTGTTGCTTGCGTAACCCATCGAGTTGTGTAAGGCTTAGGCCCGTTGCAGCTGCTACAACCACATCTGGTACACCTTGCTTTAACAAATTCAATGCAACTTCTACTTTACCTTCCTCACGACCTTTTTCCAAACCTTCCTCACGACCTTTTTCTAAACCAAGTTCTAAGCCTATTTCAATACCTGCTTCACGTTCAAGTTTCAGCACTTTCTGGCGAGAGGCTTCAAACTTCGCCGCCTCCCATTCCTCCGGACTAATATTGTCTTGGTTGATTAGCTCCGTCACACGTTTGATGCCCGCATGCGTGATATTCACCTTCGGGTCTGCCGGGCTGTGGATGCTTTCATAAATCAAATCTAACCAATCACGGTAGTTGGATGGCGTATCAGCACCCTTGTAATTCGGATTCAGGTAAATCAACTCATGGTTAAAAAGCTTACGTTCAATCCCTTTCAAATTCTTTGGATTCAAACTCGAAATCAATACTTCATCTTTGTAAAGCTCATGGGTCTTCGGGTTCATACGATAAGGAGCCGTCATAACCACGATCGTATAAACCGTACGATCTACCGAATAATCCTCTGAACTACGTTGCTGCTCCGTGATTGCTTGAAGATGATAATGCAGAAAACGATCAAAATTGTGGTCATACTCAACCTTCTGAATCTCAATAATCACACGCTTTTTCTTGTCCTCTGCAAAAATATCATACTTAAAGTTGATATGACCAAGCTTCGGCTGAAACGACTTCTCCGTCTCTATCGTTTCGGGATCAACCTCAATCCCTACAATATCCTTCACAAAAGAACGAAATACGAACGGATCCGTGAACGCTTTCTTGAAAAATACCTCATTGTCTAATCGTGCTAGTGCCATAAAGATGCTCAGGCTTATTTTAAAACAGTTTTTAAGTGATTAGACCCAACATCGTGGACTTCGTTCCATTGGGAAACGTCTATCGAGATACGACTTATTTTATCAAGGTGAATTTTTGCTTAGGCTTTGTTTCTATGTATAAAGTTTGCAAAAACAAATACCTGACAACAGCGCCTCACCATGTAAGGAGACTTTATGCACACCCGCCTAATATAAACCCTTTGCCCAAACCCGAACTTGTCATCCCGTTACATCGTACAAAACCAAGTCAATTTTTTCGGATTTAGGCAGGCCAAAACAGATGGTAGTGCTTGGATTAAATGGGTTTGGAAAATTAACCGCTCAAAATAGGGTTAGAGGAATAAACTTAGACTCCAAAAGCTTATCGGTATGCCAGTTTTCCAAAAGTGGCGATCTTTCTCTCCCATTGGTTAAGAGTTTTCCATGCACAAATACGACTTGACCTAAAACCACAAGAGAATAACAGAGCCATCTTTCCCAGAACTAAGGAAGGCCACTTCCGGTAGCATACAACATAACCAAAGAACAAGGTGTTACAAGAAAGAGGTCATTGGTCTGATAGGCAAAGATATAGGATTAGTAGTGTAGGACACCGCATTTACAAAATAAGGTAATATCATTATACTTATCGCGATACCTTAAAATACACATTATTCCCCCGTTTCATTAACAAGCTCCAGGTCTAAGGCGAGGGCTTTTTCAAGGAGGTCATCGGTTAGAGGTTCGAGGTGTTCGTGGCGGGCTAGATAGGCTTCCATAGCCGTTTTGAGGCTTGCATCGCGGGTAAGCGTGGTTGTGCGTTGCACTTGTCGCACCTCTAAAGCCCGCTCAATAGAGGCAATTGAAGCGGCTTTGCTCAATTCGGCACGAATTGCCGCCACATCCACCAAATTGGTTTGGTCTTCGTTGATTTCATAGCGTACTCTAACGATGGCTTCTTCAATGTTCTGTTTTCGGATGGCGCTAACAATCAACTCGGTGGGATTGATGGTGTCCCGCACATCTAACATTACCGAGACAAAACGACGGGCAGGCGTCTCGACAAAACGGTAATTCGTTTGGCGTTGATGACCATTGCCCATGATCTCCACCAATACAAAACCTTTCGGGGTGTCGGCTTCTTTAAACGTAACCCGTTCGATACTGGAGGAATACACTACAGGCGGCCTATGGCCTTCATTCCGGTCTTGAAACCGATGGATATGCCCCAAAGCCACATAATCCAATGCTGGATATGCCAAGTGGCTTACCAAAAACGTGGGTTCATGTTGAATGACACTACTCCTTTCAGAACCCGACATTTCCGCCCCTTGAACGGTTAGGTGCGCAGCCAATACGGTTGGCAGGCTCGGGTCTAAGTCATTTTCCACCACAATTTGTACAAACTCGGCGTATTTCTCCTCAATCAACTCCCTAACCTCCGAGGGGGTTTTGTCTTTGTACTCCTCTTTTGCCAGAAGTTTAGAACGGATCGGCCAAGGCAAACCCAGCACCTGAAGTGGCCCCGACTTGGTTTGGACGACCTTTAAAGCGGGATGTTCAAAAATCGTAACGGCTCCCGTCAGATGCTCAAAAATTGAGATGGAAGAAGCCTTTCCAAATGACACTGGTTGATCATGATTCCCCGTAAGCATTACCATTGGAATTCCGGCATCGGCAAGAGGTCGCAAACAATCAGCAAAAATTTTCTGCTGTGTGGGGCTTGGGTCGTGGGTTCGGTAGGCATCGCCGCAGAACAAAAACACATCCACTTTTTCGTGAATGGCGGTTTCCACCATGAAGTTGAAACAGCGTTGAAAGTCCAATAGGCGCGTATTAAGACCAGTAGCGGGGTCTAAACGTCCAAAATTTTCGTAGCCAATATGTATATCAGCGGTATGGAGGATTTTCATGTTTTACTTAATAGATGTTCATCCGCTAAACTAACACATTTTACTGCGGGACCCGTTGCCATTTTCTGCTTTGATCAATGATATTTTTGGTATTGAAATAACGCTACCCTCATTCCGATGCAAAAAAACTGTTCATACATGAATTTTAATCCCTTCCTAACCTTCGATTAATAAGGCTTTAATTGGCGGGAGGTAGCTTCTCGCATCGTTATTCCACGCCAACAGCCCAAATTTTGGTATGAAGGGCTTTTTTTGTGGGCAACGAGATTATAGAATCCCTTTTCAGTTCATTTTAACCAACAGCAATATGAAAAAAAACTTCTTGAATCTCCTTTTGGCCTCATTTGTCTTCGCCTTTACTGCCTGTAGCAGTCCTAAACCAGCCATTTCCACCAGCCCAACTAGCATCAGCAGTAGCCGCATCACCCAGCAAAATGTAGATGTAGCACTTCAGGCTTGGTGCGATGGATTAATCAGCATTGCAAAGGCTCATACTGAAAACAAAGATTATAAAACGATAGCGGGTCAGGTTTTGGACAATTTGTACAATTATGCCGAGGCGCCCGTATCCTTCAAGCCAACCCTTACTTTTGGCGATAAAACCTTCAGAACCACTCGCGAAGGTGCAGCAGCTTATTTTATTGGCGGAAATCCTAAGTTTCCTGATGATACAGGATTCGCACTGAAGGGTTGGACAGCCGCCCGTTATGTGACCAGCAGCCTAAATACAGAGGGCAATATGGTCATTTGGCAAGGCAATGTGTATATCAAAGGAAAAGACGGAAAAGAAACCATGGTTGACAAAACCTTCGGGTACAAAAGAGGATCGGATGGCAAACTACGCATTGTTTTACACCACTCCTCTCTTCCTTATAGCCCGGCGAAGTAAATCATCTGAATTACCTTTGGAATTAACCAAGGCCAAAAGTCACTCATTTAAGGGTGGCTTTTTTTATGGGTAGGATTGGCGATAGGGCAAGAAAGGCGTAATGGAGCTACCTTAGATTTTAGTGGGCTTGCCTCGCCACATGTTTTTGGTTTTCGCTGCGACAAATGCCACTGTAATCAAAGCCGCCGTAGCGCCAAATACTACCGAAGGAACTGCGCCCAATAATTTAGCTGCCAAGCCCGACTCAAAAGCGCCCAACTCATTCGAGGCTTTGATGAAAATCCCATTTACTGCCGAAACCCGCCCCCGCATTTCTGGCGGTGTCAGGGTTTGTAGAAGGGTTTCGCGGATAACAACGCTCACACTATCAAAAGCTCCTGTCAAGAAAAGCGCGATACAAGAAACCATAAAACTTTTAGAAAGGGCAAAGACCAAAGTAGCCAAGCCAAAAGCAAAAACGGCGAACAAAAGGTTCCGCCATGCACGCCGCATTGGTGAAAGAAACGTAAGCAAGAAAGTGGTGATTACTGCGCCGAGTGCCGCAGAGCCTCGCAAAATCCCCAAGCCATCCGCCCCTACGTCCAGCACTTCGGTTACAAAAACGGGTAAAATGGCCACCACGCCACCAAAAAGCACGGCCACCATGTCTAATGTAATGGAATACAATATGGGTGGATTTTGCCCAACAAATTGAAATCCTTCTTTTAGGCTGTCTGAAATCCTTGCGTGTATTTTCGGTATATCAATTTTTTGGGGCGATGTATTCAACCAAATTAAAAATCCAGCAATAGCCAAAAGTACCAACATCCCAAAAAGTGCGTATGAAATTCCCCAAATCGCATATACGAACCCACCAATGACTGGCCCAAGAATGGCGCCTATTTGCCAAGATGCGCTATTCCAAGCACTGGAATTGCCATATTGGGCAGGCGGAAGTAACAATGGGATCCATGATTGTAGCGCCGGCCCACTAAATGCCCGCGTTATACCATTGAGAAAGTTAACAAAATAAACCCAAGCGATCGTTTCCGAATCGGAAAAAGTACGCGGAAACCCTTCAAAAACCATCCAAACCCAAATTGCACCAATCATCATAACTGTATGACCCGCTAACCAAATGGTGCGCTTGTTGTACCGATCTGCCGAGTGACCACCTAATAAAGAAAGTGCCATGTACGGCAATGCCTCCGCCAAGCCCATCCAGCCAAGCACCATCGGATCGCGGGTACGGCCATACAATTCATAACCCACCACCACATCTTGGATCATGAGCGCAAGCGTAACCAAAAGTGACGTGGCTGCAATCCGTCTGAACCCAGTATTCCGAAGCGCAATTAGTGGGTCATTTCCCATTAATTATCCTTAAATATACGTGTCTCCGGTTTTCCATCACCCTTAATCCATGCACGATACATGCCTTCGGAATTAAAAGGTAGCGAGATATTTCCCTGCCGGTCTATCACAATAACGCCACCATCTCCGCCCAATTTGCCAACCTTGTTGATCACGGTTTGGGCTGCTTCATCGGAGCTTAGCCCTTTGTATTCGATTAGTGCCGAAATATCATGTGCTACCACCGAACGGATAAAAAACTCACCCCAACCCGTCGCCGAGATTGCGGCAGTATCGTTATTGGCATAAGTTCCAGCCCCAATAATGGGAGCATCTCCCACACGACCCCATTTTTTATTGGTCATACCGCCCGTAGAGGTGGCTGCGGCCAGATTTCCGTGTTTATCTAATGCCACAGCGCCCACCGTCCCATATTTATAGGATCGGTCTTCATTCAACGACATTCCAGCGTTTTTCTCACTTTGTTTGGCACGTTCCAAAGCCCGCTTCCGCTCTGGCGTAATAAAATATTGCGGGTCAACCATTTCGATGCCCACCGAGTGCGCAAAAACTTCCGCACCTGCACCAGAAAGCATGACGTGTGGGGATTTTTCCATCACCGCACGCGCCAAGTTGATGGGATTTTTAACTTGTTTTAGCCCTGTCACGGCTCCAGCTTCTAAGGTTTTTCCGTTCATGATGGCCGCATCCAATTCCGCATGGCCTTCTGCCGTCAAAACCGCCCCTTTTCCTGCATTAAAATACGGGGAATCCTCCAAGACATTTACAGCCGCAATAACGGCATCCATACTACTTCCACCCTTTTCAAGAATGTCCTGTCCGGCAAGTAGCGCCCGCTCCAAGTCTGCTCGGATGGCCGCTTCCCGCTCTGGTGACAATTGGGAACGGGTAATGACCCCTGCGCCTCCATGAATGGCAAGCCCAAAGGCTGGTTTATCCGGATTTGGTGTTTGTACAATTTTTTGAGAAGTCGAGCAAGCGCTTAGTCCGATAAACAGCGCCATAAAGATGTTTAATCTGATCATCTTATAAATTATTTTAAGCCCTTGTAAACGCTTCCAAAAACAAAAAAAGGGGCCATATTGACCCCAGCTTTAAAAATCACCTTACTCTGCGTAACGACCAAAAATAACCGTCGTGTTGTGCCCACCAAATCCAAAAACATTGCTTGCAGCAACATTTACAGTGCGCTCTTGTGGGGTATTGAAGGTATAATTCAGGTCACATTCTGGATCTGCTTCGACAAAATTAATGGTGGGCGGAACGGTATTGTTCTGAATGGCCAAGATTGCAGCAATTGCTTCGACCGCTCCGGCTGCACCCAACAAGTGGCCCGTCATGGATTTTGTGGAGGAAACATTCAGTTTGTATGCATGATCGCCAAAGACTTGTTTGATGGCTTTTGTTTCGGCCACATCGCCAAGTGGTGTTGATGTTCCGTGCATGTTCAGATAATCCACTTGAGAAACGTCCAATCCGGCGTCATTGAGTGCCATGCGCATAGAAAGTGCTGCACCTCGCCCATTCGGGTCTGGAGCCGTCATGTGATAGGCATCTGCACTCATCCCAATACCCAATATTTCCGCATAAATCTTTGCACCTCGTGTTTTAGCGTGTTCCAGTTCTTCAAGGATTAAAATACCTGCCCCTTCACCCAGAACAAATCCATCACGACGTTTATCAAATGGGCGGCTTGCGGTTTCCGCTTCCTCATTATTGGTGGAGAGTGCTTTTGCCGCATTAAAACCACCAACGCCGGTACGGGTAACTGCGGCCTCGGCCCCTCCAGTGACCATTACATCCGCCATTCCCCGTTGGATGGCATTCAGCGCATCCATGATATTGTGGTTAGCGGTTGAACAAGCCGAAACGGCGGCATAATTCGGCCCTCGAAAGCCAAAACGGATCGAAATCAATCCCGCACAAATATCAGCAATCATCATAGGAATGAAGAAGGGAGAAATTCGACGCGGGCCGTCTTTATCCATTGTAATAACTTGGTCTTCAAACGTTTGTAAGCCGCCAATGCCACTCCCAACGATCACCCCAATGCGGTCTTTTTCGTCTTCGCTGAGTTGCGCGGGGTCAATACCTGCATCTTGTAAAGCCATTACAGAAGCACTAATGCCATATTGAGCATACTTGTCCAAGCGTCGAGCGTCTTTTCGATCCAAATACTTGGAGGCATCAAAGCCTTTTAGCTCGCAGGCGAATTTGGTATCAAAATGGGTGGTATCAAAATAGGTGATTGGTGCGGCACCGCTTTTCCCCTGCATCATTCCTTCCCAGAAGCTTTCCACAGAAAGCCCAATCGGTGTTAGTGCGCCCATGCCGGTTACGACAACTCTTCTCGTAGCCATATAATAATTCGTTTTGGAGTTAAGTAATGGAGTTGGTCGCAAAGCGCGGAACGATTTTCCACCACTTTACGGAAGCATATCAGATGAAATTACGGTTTCATACATGGAGAATCAAATTCTACGGCCATTCTGGTTCGGTTTTCTTACGGAAATCGCCAAACAAAAAACGGATGTTACCCGAAAGTAGCATCCGTCTTATATTTATGGGGCACTTTTCATGCTTCTCCTCCGGGAAATTGGAAGTGGATTTCCCCGTCAAACTGGTGTCCTTCTGAAATTGGGCCATAAACCGATTCGTATTTGTCTATATTTTCCTCCATCGCACCCAAGAATCGTTTGGCGTGCTGTGGCGTCATGATGATCCGGCTCTTTACTTTCGCTTTCGGAACACCGGGCATCATCCGGATAAAATCAAGGATGAACTCTTCGGGCGAATGTGCAATCATGACAAGGTTGGAATAAATGCCCTCGGCGGTTTGTTCGTCCAACTCGATATTCAAACCTTCATCTGTTTGTTCTTGCATTATTTTTAAAGCATAAAAGGGTTGTAAAAATCAGCCTTTATAACGGCTTTGTTTGGAAAGCGCCCGCAAGAGATCGCTTCGGGTTAATATATCAAATCCATCTGCATTTTCCCTACGTACCAATACCGCTTCTGCATCTTTTTCCAGAATTCCCGAAAGTTGTTCCAACCCTGTTCCACGCGCAATAACGGGAAAAGGCCGTCCCATTACTTCCCTCACCACCTCACTCCGCACGGTTGGGGAAGCAACCAACAGCGCTAACAACTGCTTTTCAGTCAACGAGCCTACCATTTGGCCATTCTCCATCACAGGGATTTGGGAAATGCCATGTTTGCCCATCAGAGTGATCGCTTTTTCGACCGTGTCTTCGGGCGAGAGTTGGACGAGGTGGCCTTCTGCGTTCTCAAGTACCTCGCCCGCCGTTAGCCTTGGTTCTTTTTCCAAGAATCCATGACCTTCCATCCATTTATCATTGTAAATCTTAGACAAATACCGGAACCCGGAGTCCGGCAACAAGACGACAACCACATCTTCCGACTTTAGGGTATCTCGATTTGATTCCAGCCACTGCAAGGCTCCAGCCATTGCCATCCCACACGATCCACCAACAAACAAGCCTTCTTCTTTGGCAAGGCGGCGCGTAAATTGCATGGCCTCCTTGTCTGTCACCCTTACATAGTCATCCACGAGATCAAAATCCATATTTCCTGCCAAAATGTCTTCTCCTACGCCTTCAGTGATATAGGGGTAAATTTCAGCGTGGTCAAAGAAACGTTCGTGGAAATATTTGTAATAAACCGATCCATACGGATCCACGCCAATCACTTTAACTTCAGGATTTTGCTCCTTCAGGTATTTCGCCGTCCCACAAATCGTTCCACCAGTACCTGCACCTGCGATATAATGCGTGATTTTGCCTTCGGTTTGTGTCCAAAGTTCTGGGCCAGTGGACTCATAATGGGCTTGTGCATTTGCCGGATTGTCGTACTGGTTGGGATAGATGGCGTTGGGGATTTCTTGGCTTAGTCTTTTGGCTACGGAATAATAGGAACGAGGGTCTTCGGGAGAGACATTGGTGGGGCATACAATCACTTCTGCACCCAATGCCCGCAAGACGTCTATTTTTTCTTGACTTTGTTTATCGGTAGTGGTAAAGATACATTTATATCCTTTTGCAATAGCTACAATGGCCAAACCAGCACCTGTATTGCCACTCGTCCCCTCGACAATGGTTCCCCCTGGTTGGAGTGTTCCGGCTTTTTCGGCGGCCTCAATCATTTTAAGGGCAATACGGTCTTTTACCGAGCCGCCCGGATTAAAAAATTCCACTTTTGCCAAGACGGTACAAGGCAAATGCGCGGCTAATTTATGCAATTTTACGAGTGGGGTGTCGCCTATGGCGTCAAGTATGGAACGATGCCACATTGTCTTAAATGATGAATAGATGGAAAATGCTTAATGGCCTGCGAATGGAGTAAATACACATGCGAATGGAGTAAATACACAAACGACCAAATGTCTTCTTATGAATCCAAACGCAGGTTGAAAGTTTCGGTTCTTTCATAATTTCTAAAAGATATTTGTACAAATTGAAATCCGTTGTGCTATTTTAAAAAAAGATTATGCCATCTTGACAGTTAAAGAAAACTGGCATGATTTTGACGCTTTTTTCTCAAAAACCAATTTTCACCAGAAACCAGATAAGACGCATGTTACCCTTTTATATGCAAAGTGACGACGATTTTGATCATTCGATCCCATTATTGACCGCTGATGAAGAACAAAAGTTGAACACAGAACATTTACCGGATAAATTACCCATTTTAGCCCTAAAAAATACGGTTCTATACCCCGGTGTGGTATTACCCATAACGGTTGGTCGTGATACCTCCCTTAAATTGGTTCGCGAAGCGTATAATGGAACTAAAAAAATTGGGGTTATTTCTCAGAAAGAAAGCGAAGTTGAGGTTCCTTTACCTCAAGACCTTTACGCTGTTGGTACGGTTGCTTCTATTTTGAAACTGATCAAAATGCCTGACGGAACCGTTTCGATTGTCATACAAGGCAAACGCCGGTTTGAGATTCGGGAATTTGTACAGGAAGATCCGTACCTTGTTGCCACCATCATGCCCTATGACGAGCCAAGCGAGGAAAACCAGATCGAACTTACGGCGCGGGTACGCTCCATTAAAGACTTGGCTACACAAATTATCCGATTGAACCCCAATTTACCCAGTGAGGCCGAGTATGCCATCCAAAACATAGATTCTGCCTCTTTCCTGATCTACTTTATTGCGTCCAATTTGCAAATCGAGGTAGAGAAAAAACAAGCCATCCTCGAAGTAAAATCGCTGATCGAACGGGCGGATCTGCTGTTGGAGCATTTGGAGCATGAACTTCAGGTTCTTGAGCTTTCGGAAGAAATCCGGAGCCGCGTAAAAACCGATGTGGACAAGCAGCAACGCGAATACATCCTGCGCCAGCAAATGAAGGCCATCCAAGACGAGTTGGGAGATTCGGAATTCGGAAATGGCGACGAATTAAACGAACTCCGAAGCCGATTGGCCGAAAAAGCCCTGCCCGAACATGTCAAAAAAGCAGCCGATAAAGAGCTTGACAAATTGGCGCGCACAAACCCCATGTCGCCCGATTATAGCGTCCTTCGCAATTATGTGGAGTGGATCGCAGACTTGCCTTGGGAACACTATACGGAGGATCACCTCAAAATCAGAGCCGCCGAGGAAGTACTCAACGAAGACCATTATGGCTTGGAGCAGGTCAAAAAGCGGATTTTGGAATACTTGGCGGTGTTAAAATTAAAAGGCGACATGAAAGCACCCATCCTCTGCTTTTATGGACCACCCGGTGTGGGAAAAACGAGCCTTGGCAAATCCATCGCACGGGCACTTGGCCGGAAATTCGTCCGAATCAGCCTTGGCGGTGTTCGCGATGAGGCCGAAATCAGAGGACACCGCCGTACCTATATTGGAGCGCTACCCGGACGGATCGTCCAAGGTCTCAAAAAGGCCGGAACCTCCAATCCTGTGTTTATCTTGGATGAAATTGACAAGGTGGGCAACGACTTCCGGGGCGACCCCTCTTCAGCACTTCTAGAAGTGTTGGATCCAGAGCAAAACAATACTTTCAGCGATCACTATTTAGAATTGGAATACGACCTTTCTAAAGTCATGTTTATCGCTACTGCAAACTCGCTCAGCACCATTCCCGCCCCCCTTCGCGACCGAATGGAAATCATTGAAATCAATGGTTATACCTTAGACGAAAAGTTGGCCATCTCCAAACAATATTTGGTTCCAAGACGGCTCGCTGAAAATGGCGTGGACGATTCTCAATTTACGATTGAGGATGAAGCCTTGACCGACCTTATTGACGGCTACACGCGAGAGTCTGGCGTGCGACAGTTGGAACGTACCATTGGCTCGGTGGTGCGTGGCGTGGCAAAGAAAATTGCGATGGAAGAAACCACGAAAGAACATGTTACCGCCAAAGACTTAGAACCGTACTTGGGTCCGGTGAAGTTTGAATCGGACTTGGCAGAGCGGACAGGCGTTCCGGGCGTTGCAACCGGCTTGGCATGGACTCCTGTGGGTGGCGATATCTTGTTTATCGAAGCCTCCGTTCACCGTGGCAATGGCCGTTTAATCGTAACCGGACAACTCGGTGAGGTGATGAAGGAATCGGCTTCTGCGGCCCTCTCTTGGGTAAAAGCCCATGCGGAAACATTGGAAATACCGTTGGATGCCTTCCGATACTGGGATTTACATATTCACGTACCTGCTGGAGCTGTTCCAAAAGATGGTCCTTCTGCTGGAAATGCCATGATTTCCGCAATTACGTCTATCTTCACCCAAAGACGAATTAAGCATACGGTTGCTATGACGGGCGAAATCACCCTACGTGGCGCGGTGTTGCCTGTCGGTGGGATCAAAGAAAAGGTTTTGGCCGCTAAACGTGCCGGGATTGAGACGGTGATTATGCCAGAACGTAACCGGAAAGACTTAAACGAGATCAATAAGGCCGCTTTGGACGGGCTTAAATTCTACTTTGTTAAACGGATTGATGAAGTGGTGAAATTGGCCCTCGAAAAACGTCCCGTAAACGATCCAAAAGAGAAGTTTAAGCTACCCGATAACGAAAAGTCAAGTGCTACATCCGGGACTTCCGAGGTTCCCCTTATCGTCCCTCCAGCACAAGCGTAAGAGATAGGATTAATCCAAAAGGATGGGGTTTTTGTTGGGCATTTCTTCGTCCAATAAAAACCCCTTTCACTTTCACGGCAACTTCCTTTCTGGCGTGAAGGTAACCCCATACTTTAGCTTGGGGTTTATGGAACGGATCCACCGTCGGCTTTAGCCGTGACGCAGTAAGGTATCGTTGGGATTCAGAGGCTGTGTAAAATGTGTTATCACTTGTTTTTCCTAAGGATAGCTTGTTACACCATTCTACTGCATACTAATCCGTGTGCTTTTGTTCAGAACCAAAAACCTTTTGGTTTGGTGGGTCTATATCTCCGCACTGAAGGATGGCGTTAATGCGACGTAACTACTCTAACAGCACCTTAATTCCCATAACCCACACCATTTTACGACCAAAAGCGTCTCTACGTTGTTCCTAACACAAACGTAGCTTCCGCATGACTTGCCGCGCTTGGTACAAAAGTAGGCGCACCGATTGGAATGGTGGCAATGCCTTCTGGTAAAGGTATTTCGGGCAAAAGGCCACGATACGCTTCTTCATCGGGGGGGATGGGATTTGGCTCTGCCCAGAGTGTTTCGCGAGGCGTTCGCATCACCACATAATCTCCGGCTCGCCCGATCAGATAGGAACGGTTCATGGGCACTTTCCCAAAAGGCGTGTCTAAAACATATTTTGGAATGGCATAACCGCTTGTTTGGCCTTGCATAGCCTCCATGATGCGCATCCCCTTCTCGATCGAAGTACGAAAAGCCGCCGTTCCCCCAATAAGTTGGGCTTGATACAAATAATATGGGCGAACCCTGAACGAAACCAGTTTTTCACAAAGTTCCTTCATGGTCGCTGCATCATCGTTGAGCCCTTTTAACAAAACCGCTTGATTACCAACCGGAATCCCACCACGGAGCAGCTTATCTATGGCTTCTTCCGCTGCTTTGGTCAGTTCTTTGGGGTGATTAAAATGTGTATTTAACCAAACTGGGTGATAATTAGACAACATCTGCACCAATTCATCGGTGATTCGGTACGGCAGGGTAACGGGCAATCGCGTACCGAGACGAATGATTTGCAGGTGTGGGATGGCACGCAAGCGACTGATAAGCCACGCCAAATTGGTATCGCTAAAGATGAGTGGATCTCCTCCCGTGAGCAAAACATCGCGAATTTCCGAATGTGCTGCTAAATAGTCTATGCCTTCTTGCAACTCGGCCTTGTTCATAAAAAAATCCGCATCACCCACCATTCTTTTTCTAAGACAATAACGGCAATAAATAGCACACTCGGCGCTAACACAGAAAGCAACGCGGTCTTTGTAGTTATGAATCAGGTTTTTTACTGGCGAGTGCGCCACTTCTTCCAAAGGATCAATCACACCAACGATATCGGGCGACATTTCGTTCATACGCGGTACAACATGCTGACGAATGGGACAATTCGGATCGTTTGCGTCCATTAATGCAGCATAATAAGGCGTAATGTTCCACCGAAAAATGCCCTCCGTCTCGCGAATGGCTTGAAATTCGTCTTCGGTAGGCGTAATGTAACGAGACAAGTCTTCTGCATGGTGGATACGGTTGCGCATTTGCCAGCGCCAATTGGTCCAGTTGGGGTCATTCTGCATATCAATCATAGAAAAAAAGCTGCTTTTGTTTTGGGTTGTGATTCTTCGTGCAACAGTCATTCGATCGAGGTAATTCACTCCCCCGCCTTAGCGCTCAAAAAATGCAAAACTTCCATATTGTGCATTGAGTTGAACCACCGTATGAAAGACCTGCCCGCGCATTTTCCGCTTAAACGTCACCGTCATTTCTGAGCGTTTGACCAGATCAATGCCTTGGAGACGGTCGAAGTAGAGATTTATCACCAAAGGATCGGGGGGCAATGGGCCGCCGGAATCTTCTTCCATGGGGAAAGGCATCGGACGAACCAGTCGTGCGGCCAACAAACGGCCATCTCTACGAGACAGCCAGACCTCGGCAGCACGGATAGGGAATGCCGCATTTGAGGGTTCTAATTTAATTCTAAAGGCGGGATTCCCATCGAAATTTTCCAGTTTTGCATTAGCCCTTGCCGATAAATTCAGCAAAATTCCGGGATTCAGCACCCAACTTGCCTGACAAGCCCTACGGAAGCGAGGCCGCCACGCTACTTGTCCGCCAATATCCAAATTGCCCGGATCCTGTACCGGCCGACCATTTAGCGAGGCACTTGTAAAACGGCGGTTGGGTTCAAAACTTCCTGATTGGCGTGAGATTTTGGCTTCTGTTAACAAATCCCATTTTTCAAACCGATTTTCGATAAGGCAGCGTGCGGATTCAATGGCCGCCATTTGCTGAAAGCGTTGTATTTCTTGACGTTGGCCGCTTCGCCATTGGTTCCAAAGGTTTTGTGCATTGGGCTGTGCAGTCACGACGCCAAGGGCAGAAAAGATTAGGAATAACAAAAAGTGGTATCGGTGGGTCATAGGATTTTCGGTTTCGCCTTAAAAGAACGAATATCCTTGTTCAGAAGTTGTCACAAAAGTATGGAATGAACATGGGTTTTTTGTTCACCCCTTCTTTTGGCATGTTGGTTTTTTATATTGACTTATGCAAGCCAACAGGTAACGTACTTTCCGAGGAAAAGGAAGATGCTCATCGCTTGGCTTGTTGTTAATGAAAAAATAAGGACTTCTCCCTAATTTTACGAAAGGCTTCTTATGAACAACCCAAATATTTTATTGGTAGAAGACGATACCGAATTGGCCAAATTGGTCTCTGGACGTTTGCACGACGCCGGCTACGATGTGCGTGTAGTGGGCAATGGTCCCGACGCCGTAGAAGCGGTGCAAACAAATTTGCCCGATTTATTGCTCTTGGATGTGATGCTACCCGGTTTTGATGGCTTAGAGGTTTGCAGAAGGGTTCGTGCCCAGTTTCCGCTGCTCTATATCGTGATGTTGACCGCCAGAACGGACGAAATTGACCGAATTGTTGGCTTGGAGGTAGGAGCGGATGACTACATCACAAAACCTTTTAGTTTACAAGAATTGGTTGCCCGTATCCGCTCTATTTTGCGAAGAATAAGACTAACGCAAGAATCCAGTCATTCCCAACAACCCAACAAGGAAATACAAAACGAGGTTATCGTCTTTGATGGCCTCCAACTGGACGTAACGCGGAGGGAAGTGCGGAAAGATGGTCATTTATTGCACTTAACGGTACGAGAATTTGACCTTTTACTCTTTCTAATGCAAAATCCAGACCGACCCTTCACCCGCGGCCAGTTATTGGAAAAGGTCTGGGATATTCGTTATGAAGGCTACGACCGAACGGTGGACTCGCATGTGCAGCGGTTGCGAACCAAAGTTGAACGTGATTCTGAAAATCCTCGCTTTGTTCGGACGGTTTGGGGTTTGGGGTATAAATTCCAAAGTAAAGAAGAAGATTGATGCCTTACCAAACGCCAAACACGCCTCAAAACACCGCTTTAGGCCAATTTTCACTCCGAAAGTCTATTTTTTGGCGTGTTGCGGGGATTCTTATTGGCGCGCAATTGCTCACGGGTCTTGTGGCGGTAGGCGTAACGGTTTGGATTGCGGCCTCACAAAGTGTAACGTTGGTTCAAAACAGTGTCGCACTTCAGTTGAACAATCTGGCGGCGGAATTGGAACGAAATGCCACCTTTGATGAAGATGGGAACTTTCAACTCCCGCCTTTTGCCTATTTAGACCTCACGGGCAGGCTAAAAGACCCTATTCACTTCTCCGATCGGAACGGACGTCTTTTATCAACTGATGAGATTACCCCTTTACCAGAGGCAAATGCTGGTTTTTCGGCAAAAAACAATGGTGTTATCCCAAAAGAAGGTCTTGCTGCGATCCGCGAAAACAATAACTTTATCGTTTTCCCACGGCAACTTTTTCGTACAGGCCAATCTTGGGGCGTAACGCCTTTTTTCTTTAAAGGTGAATTGGCTGGTGCGATATATGCGCCTTCACTTCGTCAAACCATAGACGGCGAATTATCAAGCGTTCGCCAAACCTTTGTTGACGCACTTTTTATTGTCTTGTTGATTGGGGGGATTGTAGCCCTCATCTTAGGCGGCGTTCTGACATGGCGTCTCGTAGAACCCCTACGCAAAATCACCGGAAAGGTGGAGGCTATCGGGCAAGGAGCCTATGAAACCCGTATTCAACAAACGGGGCGTGATGAACTCGGACGTTTGGCGATGGCGGTTAACCAGATGGCGGAAGAAGTCGAAAAAAGCGTCGTTACACTCCGCACAACCGATAAGGTAAGGAGAGAGCTGATCGCTAACATTGGTCACGATTTACGGACGCCCATTGCTGCGGTATTGGGGAATATTGAAGAAGCCGAACGCCATAACCAAGCCCAACAACCCGATGCCAGTCTGGAGGCGCTAAAAACTGCACACGAACAGGCAAACTACCTTAACCGGCTTCTCCAAGACCTTTTCGAACTCAGTCTTTTCGATGCAGGGCATTATAACCTCCGCTTAGAACCCATTCCCTTGAGCGAACTCCTCCACGAAGCCGCACGCGGACACAAACAAGCATTCACTGCGGCTGGGATTACCCTCGCCTTAGACATTCCATCGGGTTTAAAACCTATACATGCAGATGGGCTTCGTCTGCTCCGCGTCATAGACAATTTGCTCTCCAATGCACGCCGGCATACACCAAAAGGCGGAAAGGTTTGTCTGGGCGTTAAAGAGGAAAGCCTTCAAATCCTTGTTTTTGTTCAAGATACAGGGATTGGTATGAACCTTGAGGAACTGAACCATGTTTTTGAACGCTATTATCGTGGTGGAGATGCACGGACGCGCGGCGCACATGGAACGGGCTTGGGGCTTGCCATTTCTAAAGCCATTGTAGAGGCTCATGGTGGCCACCTAATTGCGGAAAGCACACAAGGTAAAGGCAGCACGTTTACCCTCCAATTGCCTTATCCCGAACAAAAGCAGGCATAAATCACCGCCCATCACTGATAGGCCAGGCGGACAATTACTGGAAAATGGTCGGATAAAAAGTAGCCGCCGGAACGCACATCTGCTCGCACCTGATAATCCAATACGCCAAGTGCTTGATTTACAAAAACATAATCTATCCGCCCTGTATAGGATTGTGCAACTTTAAACCCGTTAAACGTCCCTTCTGGGCCAAAAGGAGGTCGTTTGCTGACGAGAAAAGCATCTTGAAAATACCCCTGCATTTTTTTGATGGGCGTAGTTTCCGGCGTCAGGTTAAAGTCGCCCATCAACACGACGGGCAAATCTTTTGCAAATTGATGCGCTTTTTGGTTTAAGAGATCCGCCGCATGAATCCGCGCTTGCATACCTTGATGGTCGAAATGGGTATTAAATACCGCCAACTTTTTTCCCGTTTTAAGGTCTTTGAGAATTAACCACGTACAAATCCTATTGAGTGCCGCATCCCAGCCTTTTGAAGGTAATTCGGGCGTTTCGGAGAGCCAAAACGTCCCGCCATCCAATCGGGAAAAGCGGTCTTTACGGTAATACAGCGCACTAAACTCGCCATTTACTTTGCCATCATCACGTCCTACACCTTCTCTTGCATATAGTGCCAAGCTATCCAAAAATTGCACCTGTTCCCATAGTCCTTCTTGGATTCCAAAGAGGTCTGGTTGCTCAAATTGGATGAGACGTTTTACGTCATTTTTACGATTTGGCCAAGCGTTTTGACCATCCTCTGGATTGTTGTATCGGATGTTATAGGTCATGGCCTTCAGTACCCTTTGTTCTGGTGTAGGGATACTTTTACAGGCTCCAAGGGCCAACAAAACGGGAATCATTACGGTTCTTAGTTGCATGTATTTTTTTGGTTTAGGTACAAGATAAATAATTTTTTGGCCTTGTCTATCTGGTACAAATGCTATAACTTACCCATGAAGATCCTGTCAAAAAACGTTTTAAAATCGCAAGATAAAAACAAGTGGAGTCCAGAGCCCACTTCAAAAACGGGGCGGAACCGAAAAGCCAAACGAGTAGGGATCAAAAAAAATAATGATATGAAAAATTATCTCTCTGAATTTATTGGAACCTTTTGGCTCGTTTTGGGCGGTTGCGGAAGTGCTATGTTGTCCGCAGCATTTCCAGAGGTTGGTATTGGGCTTGTGGGCGTTTCGCTCGCTTTTGGCTTAACGGTAGTAACAATCGCTTATTCATTTGGGCATATTTCGGGTGCGCACCTCAATCCGGCGGTAACCATTGGCCTTTGGATGGGCGGCAGAATTGACGTTAAAGAGGTTTTCCCCTACATCGTTTCCCAAGTTCTGGGAGGCATTTTGGCCGCTGCCGTACTCTTCTTGATTGTTACCGGAAATGGCAGCCAAATTGGGGATTTCGCCGCAAACGGTTATGGAGACCATTCTCCGGGCAAATACAGCATGGTTGCGGCCATCGTCACCGAGTTCGCCATGACGTTCATGTTTTTACTGGTGATCTTAGGTGCTACGGATAAAAATGCCCCAAATGGTTTTGCAGGTCTTGCCATAGGTTTAATGCTGACCCTCATCCACCTTATCAGTATTCCCGTTACCAATACATCCGTTAATCCAGCAAGAAGCATTAGCCAAGCCCTTTTTGTGGGCGGGTGGGCCTTGTCACAACTTTGGTTATTCATCGTTGTTCCGATCGCAGGCGCAGCAGTAGCGGGATTAGTCCACGCTTATTTTAAGTCCGAATAACCGCTTAAAACTGTTTTGAGGAGGAGGGTTTTTAGAAAAATTTGCACACATTGTATCTTGTATGTGTGGTTCTAAAATCCCTCCTATTTCAACTATGGGGGGCAAATTGAAAAAATTTGGTATGCTGTAAAATACCTTCAATAAAATTGATTTGATCAATACGTTTACCGAACTTATAGCGATAGCATCCACATCTCTCCTTGACCGTTTAGGAAAAAGTGGATCACTTGACGCCCACCTTTATGCGGCCATCTGCATTGTTTCACGCAAAGTCGCAAAGGCGCTAAGATAAGATTGACGGAATTGCCAGAAGATCATATCATTAGAACCATGAACCAGAGCCAATAGTTTTACTAACGTTTAGCAGACCACTAAAGATGAATACAGGTTATATGGCAGTTCACAAAGGATAACACCCGCACAGTACGCATTTACACCTTTTTATAGACCTCCTCGAAAGGAATCCGCATTCGGTCTCCCCAAACCCCGCCAGCATCTCGGATGCCGCAAGAAATGACCATATTCACCTCGGCCCCATACGGCAGGTTTAAAATTCGCTTCACATATCGGCTATCAAATCCCTCCATTGGGCAGGTATCGTATCCTTCATTTGCCATTGCCAGCATGAAGGTTTGTGCCGCAAGACCACATGTTTTATGCACCACTACCCTAAGGTCACTCTCGGCAACCTGATAAAAAATCGGGCGGAAAAGTCCGATAAGGTTAACCATGATTTTTCTAAAAAGCCCCAATACACCAAAAAAACGAGCATATAAAAATGGGATCACCCGACCATAATACATTTTCCAACGTTTGATTCTTTTTCCCTGCTTTTCGATAGGGCTATTTTTCAAGACATTTTCCGTTTCCAAAGCCATCATTTTTTGCCTTCGGTTTAGGAATAAGTCTTGTCGGGTTACAAAAACGACCATTTGCTGGGCGGTGGAAGCAGCGGTTTGGTTCAAACATGCGACGGCCATTTTTTTTAGTACTTCTGCATCCGTAATGTGATAGAACTCCCATAATTGCATATTGGAGCTATTAGGTGATAATGCGGCCAGTTCCAAACAGTTTTTTACCCTCTCTGGATCAATGGGTTGTGGTTTATAAAGCCGAACCGAACGGCGATAATGGACGATTTCCGGGAAGGTCATTGTGTTTAAAGGCAGGTCTTTTTCGGAAAATAAAAAAGGCCAGTTTTTGATCAACCAGCCAAGGTCTTTAAGGTTTGTTTATCCTCTAATCAAATTTTTTAGGATAAACCAAATGTTTTCTTTTCGCTCCCGTAGGCGACGCGAATAATAGGGCAGCCACTCGGTTCCGTAAGGCACATAAACACGCATGTTATAGACTTTACCGATCTGCTCTTGGGTTTCTGGCCGGATTCCATAAAGCATCTGGAACTCGAAGCGCTCTTTGGCAATATTGTGTTCGGCCACATATTTTTTGGTTTCGTTAATCAAGTAATCGTCGTGGGTGGCAATACCCGGATAACGTGCATGGGTAATCAGTTGCGCCATGTACGTCAGATACCGCTCGCGTATATTGGGCATATCCTGATAAGCCACCGTTGCAGGTTCTTTATAGGCTCCTTTACAAAGCCGTACACGGGCATTTAGGTCGCACATTCGTGCAACATCTTCTTGAGTACGGTGCAAATAGGCTTGTAAAACCACCCCAACATGGTCGGGATACGTGGGATAAACCTTTTCAAAGAGGTCTAATGTGGACTGCGTAATGTCCGAGCCTTCCATATCTAAGCGTACAAAGATATTTTGCTCTTTTGCAACGGTCAGCATTTTGTGGAGGTTATCCAGACAAAATTCAGCGTCAATTTTCTGGCCAATCATAGAAAGCTTCATTGAAATATTACAATCTAAGCCGGGGGTTTGGCCAATTTGGGTTAACAAATGGAGATAGGTTTGGGTAAAACGGGCCGCCACCTTTCGGTCGCTGACATATTCACCCAATAAGTCTAAAGTAACATGCAGCCCTTTTTGGTTCAGAGATCGAACCTGTGGCAGTGCTGCTTCTAAGGTTTCGCCAGCCACAAACCGTGAGGCGAGAAAAAATGGCAATCTCATATTTCCGAGTTTAGTAAGACAAATACTGCCCGTAAATTAGGCTTTTTTCAAGGCAAACACCTAATACCTGATCGAACATTTGGGCTTTTCATCTTCTGAATTAATTTTCTCTAATCGTTTCCGATTGTTGAAATGGGTCTTGGCCGGATCCGCCGTGCGAACACAAATTGCTCTTTTTGGCGTGCAGAAAAATACGGGGATTTTGGATCAAGGCTATTCCGACGAACATATCCGGACGCATGAATAAACAGGTGATCGCCCTCATAAAGTGCCACATGGGTAATGCGTCCTTCTGGATTGTTGCTAAAGAATAGCCAATCTCCACGCGCCAAAAGCCCAATTTCTGGTGGAATAGCTGCTCCAAAACGTGCCTGCATGTAGGAATCTCGCGGCAAAGACAGGCCACTTAAAAGAGCCGAAGTGTGCGTAAGTCCTGAACAATCAACACCATACACACTCCTTCCGCCCCACAAATACGGGACTTCCAAGAGTTTTTCGGCTTGGTGTAATACTTGTTCTTCAAAGGGGCGTGTAGTTTTGGGCGATTGCGGTTCTTGATACGGCTCGAACCGTCTGCCATCGGGCAAAAACCAATGATTGCCCTCACGGAACAAGACCCCAGCCATAGGAACACGCACCTCATGGCCTTTGGCATCGCCATCTACAAATCGGTTTTGGATGCGGAACAAATTGGCGTCTTGCAGATGGTCGGGCAACGGAATGACCATGAAGGCACTCACAAAGCCACGATAACGGTCTGTTTGGGTCTCAATTTCCAACCACATGGGGTCTGGTATGTCCACAACCCGAGCCGCCTCACCAAGGAGCATTTGATTCACCATTTCGGCGTCGTCTCCGCCAGATTGACGAATGGGTACATAGGCCGTTCTCGCCACCACCATTTGTTCAGGGTAAAACATTTGCCTCCAGATTAGTACGCCAATAAGTTGTTTAAGGACTGCCGCAAACGTGCCTTTGCCGCATAGACCTCTTGCTCAATTTGTGTTGAAAAGGCAATTGGGAAATTGGCTCCGGTAACCCGTTTTGGTGGCGCATCCAAATGTTCAAACGCCGTCTCGATGACTTCTGAGGTAATCTCGGCACCAAATCCGCCCGTCCCATGAGCTTCATGCAAAACCAAAAGCCGGTTTGTTTTGCGAACAGATGCCAAAACGGTCTCACGATCCCAAGGAACCAAAGTTCGCAAATCAATGACTTCTACTAACTTGCCCTCTTTTGCCCAAAATGCAGCCTCCTCCACAGCCCAGCGCGTCCCCAATCCCCACGTTACAAGTGTGGCAGCATCGCCAACGTGAAGGATCCGTGCTTTGCCAATGGGCGTAAAATAGTCGCCATCGGGCAAAGATCCTTTTTCGTTTCGGTACAAAAATTTGTGTTCAAAAACCAAGACCGGATTCGGCTCTACGATCGCGGCCATGAGCAAGCCTTTTGCATCAGCAGGCGTGGCCGGAACCACAACTTTGAGTCCGGGAACATGGCAAAACCACGCTTCTGGTGATTGGCTGTGGAAGGGTCCCGCGCCAATATAACCACCGAATGGCGCACGAATAGTCACGTTTACAGGTGCACCCCAACGATAATGCGTTGTGGCCAAGTTGTTGACGATCTGGTTAAACCCGCAAGAGATAAAATCGGCATATTGCATTTCCACCACCGGTTTAAAGCCTTCTAAGGCCAAGCCAAGCGCCGCACCCAAAACACCACTCTCCATAATGGGTGTATTTCTTACCCGTTCTAAACCAAATTCCTTCGCAAAGCCTTCGGTTACTTTAAACACGCCACCATAGCCCGCAATGTCTTGCCCCATCAAAAGTACCTTTTCGTCTTTTTGCATGGCAAGCCGTAGTGCATCAGTTACGCCATCAATAAATCTTTTTTCTGGCGCATCGGGTGGCAGCTCCATTATTGGTCGTGTAGGAGAAGGAGCATAGACATCGGTCAATTCCTTTTCCAAAGTGCTTTTTACTTCTGGCTGGTCTAAAGCGAAGCGAACTGCAACCTCAATTTCGGCAAGCAAATGATCTTCTATTTCCTTCAAATCGGTTTCGGATAAGCCTTTTATCTCAAGAATTTGTTTTTTGAAACGTTGGATTGGATCTTTTTGTGACCATTCTTCAAACAAGTGAGGTGGTACGTATTTCACGCCAGAGGCTTCCTCGTGCCCGCGCATACGGAAGGTTTTCATCTCTAAGAGTGTCGGTCCGCCGCCAGCTCGCGCCGTTTTTGCGGCATTTTCTATTGCACTAATGACAGCCATTAAGTCGTTACCATCAACCGAATGACCGGGCATTCCATAACCAAACGCGGCATCAGCCAAGTTTTCTACCGGAATAACTTCCTGTGTAGGCGTGGAAAGGCCATAACCATTGTTTTCTATGACAAAAATAACGGGCAGTTTCCAAGCTGCGGCCAAGCTAAGTGCTTCGTGGAAATCACCTTCGCGGGTAGCTCCTTCCCCCACAAAAGCGAGGGCTACTTTTTGCGAGCCTTCCAATTTTGTCGCCAAACCAAAGCCGCACGCAACGGGTAACATAGCGGCAAGGTGTGAAATCATCCCTACAATACGGTGATCCAATTTGCCAAAATGAAAGGTACGGTCTCGGCCATTTGTAAAGCCACCTTCTTTGCCCATCAACTGACAAAACAAGGGTTTAAGCGCAATACCTCTTGTGGTAAAAACGCCCAAATTGCGGTGCATGGGCAAGACCACATCATCCGGCGTGAGGCCCAAAACAGCCCCGACCGCAATGGCTTCTTGTCCATAACCGCTGAACCATTTGGTAATGCGGCCTTGACGGATAAGCCGAAGCATTTTTTCTTCGATAAGACGTGGTGTGACGAGTTTTTGATACAACAACAATGCCGAGGTTTTCTGAATGTCCTTTGGCAGGTGTTTATAAGGATCTTTAATCATCGGTTTTAGGGGACAATACACGAAAACCGGAAGATACCAAAAGCCCTTCCGGTTGTGATATAGAGAAGATGAAGAGCAAATGCGCTATCGTAGAAGTACCATTTTTTGCACCTCCGAAAAGTCCTCTCCAACAATCCGGCAGAAATAAACACCATTTGGCAGCGCGGCTCTTTCCACTTTTACGGTTTGCCATTCACCTCCTTGAACCACACCACTAAACACCTCGCCCACATGCCGGCCCAAGAGGTCGTGCAGCGTCACGTTTACTTTTTGCGGTTTGGCCACCCGAAAACGCAGATTGGCTTGTTGTTTAAATGGATTGGGCCAAATCTTTTCCATTTCGTGGGTAATGGGGAGTGCGGGGCGCTCGGCGTCAACAGGCGTACTGAAGACAACCATAAAGTTTGTTTTGGTGCACACTTGGTCTCCCTCATGAGATGTTAGACAAACTTCGGAGGCTAAAGTCGCCTGATCTGCAATTAAAACATCGTCCACATGCCAGCCTTGTATGCCTGTCACAATATCGCTCGCAAACCGGAATCGTACCAGAATGGACTGATCAATGTAGCTGCTTAAATCGGCAACGCTGTTCAAGTATTTTTGGGATGAACCCGTAAACGCATTTCGGTTGGTTAACGGTGTAGCGAAGGTAGAGGTTATTTTCCCGTTGTAGCCATTGGTCATCCACTTTGAATCCAAATCTTGCCAATTATTGCCACCATCTACCGAGACTTCTACTACACCACCGTCGCTATAAAATTCTGTATTGTAATAATGCCAAAAGCTCAAGATCGGGCTTCCCGCCTGTAATTTGATGGGCTTGGCCAAGGTCAACGTCAAGTCTGTTGCTTCCCCTTGGTTCTGAACAAATGCACTGCTCTTGCCACTATGAGGCTGCATCAAATTAGCCGTCCAACCAAAATTGCGGGCATCTTTTGGCGCAACCCATTGGCTAAGCCCCTGTTCAAAATCATCTGCGACATAACGTTTGCCTGTTTGGTTTTGTAATCTCACCACAAATGAACACGTTTTAAACCCAAATGCCGCCAGATCGCCAATGGAGAGTACAAGTTTTCCATCGAGCAAACTCGTCGGACAAGTTGTATTTCCATCCTGATAAACCATATCGCTTGGCAATGAAACCGTGACTTTCACATTGGATTTTGTTTGTGAACTGTTGTTGTTAATCTCCACCTTCATTTCGGCATCTTTGTCAAAATTGAGGGATGACTCCTCGGCTTGATAAACGATATGGAGTCCTTTTGCAGGCAAAGTATAGCCACGATTCACCAGAATCTGATACACTTGATCCATTTGTGCAGCCGATGCGCCCATCAAGCGGAGTACCAAATAAAACGCATTAAAATAATCGTTTTGGTTGGAGTCCCGATTGGTCATCCCGACGGCGGTAAGTGCGGCTTTATCGGTCAACGTCCGTCCTAAAATAGGCCATATTTCCATCAATGTAGCAGAAAGGATTTGCCCATTTCGCTCACGGAGGGATCCGCCAGTACTTACAATGCCACTTGGGAAGGTATTGGGGTAAAGGGTGGTACGCCCCGTCCAAAAAGGGTTGTGCCCATCCCACCGAAACACATGGTGGTAAGAAGCCTCTGTTGACGCCCAAGGCTGCACCGTCCAAATGTAGGACTGTGTCCAATAGTCTGCAAAACCTTCCGCAAGCCCATCGTTCGTCGCATTTGAGATGCTCCCCAACGTCATACGGTCATGCAAGGCGTGGGCTGTTTCGTGCCAAACTACACCTGCATCCTCGGCATCGTCCACACCACCTTCTCCAAAAACCAAGAACCCCGTAGAAGGATCGTACTGAGAATTATCACTTCCATTCAAAGCACTTGCATCAAACCATTGGGTGGTGGAATTACCCGTGTGGCGATTTGGGATAGAGAAACCCAATGTCTCTGCTGTATATCGCAGGTTTTTATCTATGTGATAATATGCGTTGACGGCCTCAAACATATCTTCGGTGCGCGTCGTCGAAAAATCATTACTGCTTTGTTCGAACAAGCCCTTAAATGGTGCGCCTGTATCCGCAATCCACGCATATTTACCGCGTAGGAAATATTGCCCATTTTCTAAGGAAAGGTCATTCAGCACCACGTCTTTGAGTTGTGCACTGAGTTCCGGCGAGTCGGCATCGTTGTTATCTGACAAGCCCGGAGCGCCATAAAGTTGCTTGGCAGAAGTCACAGGATCGGGATCAAAGACTTTACCCATGCCTTCCACAAATCGTTGCGTACCAATGACCCTTACCGTACTTTCGGTGTTGGTAAACGGTAAGGCCACCTCCTTTTTTGTCATGGCGACTAATGCTTTTGCTTCCAAAATGGCTTCGTGGGAATGTTTGCATTTCACGGCCAGCGATTCTTTTTGAAGGACGTCTCCCCGCTCGGCGGAAATCCAAACGGCCCAATAGTGTTGGTGTTCGGGGTGGTACACCTCCACCCGACGGGCTTCTACCCAAATACCAGCAGCATCAATCACCCAAACGGAAGTGGCTCTTACCGGAAATCCGGGGGTTTCCTCATTTTCATCACGGAGAATTGCAGCCCTTGCAACTGCATCCTCGCGTGCCAATCGCCGCCGAAGAGGTCGCTTCTGGGTCTCCATATTTTTGGGGACGGATTTAAAGGAAGAGGTGGTAAAAAGTACCTCCCCGCCATGCGTGATGGTCACGACGACTTCGCCGCCTTCAACGGCAATTCCTTGAAAGACTTGCTGAAATCGCACGGCTTGTCCAAACGGCAAAGTCGTGTGACCAAGATATTCGAGCATATCCTCAGGTAGTTTAGGCATCCCAAAGAGTTGGGCGGAGCGTTCATTTATATACGCCCGAGCTTGATCCTGTGGTGTTCCGGCTTGTGCGGCATAACGGCTTGAATAAAGTGCGCGTGGCAAACCAGAAGCCGCGTCATACCGTCCAGAACCGTTTATTTTTGGGTTCTGCTGTGCCTGCACATCAGAAAAATGGAGGAACAACGCCAAGCAAGAAAAAAGCCTTAAGGCATATATTCTCTTTAAGTTGTAGATCATAAGTTTAATAAAAATAACCAAATAAGATCATCATTTCATCATCGGCAGTAAGCCCAAAAGAAATTGCATTGTTCGTTGTATTGTCATATGTGGCTTCTAAACGCAATTTAGTTCCAGCCTCCAGAATGAGCGGATCGTTAAACGTAAGAATAGGGGGATGCTCCCAATCATCTGCAAAATAGACCATTTTACCATTATTTGCCCCGCCCTCCACAAACACCTTGAAGGCCGTCATGTATTGGTGGGCATGGCTAAAGAGCATAATGATTCGGGTTTGTTTGTTAAAAGTGAAGGTTTTCTGTAGGGTCGTTTTTTGTTTTGGGGGCAAAAAGATACTTGTATTGTTCAGGTCTAAGATATTGGCCTCATACTTTACTTGGCTTTTATCCACCGTATGTAGGTTTGCATAAACCTCCCCTGTAATGCTTTCTTTGCCCCGATTCACATAGTGGGAATTTAGGTCAAAGCCCGTATTTGCTGGCATTTTCAGCGCTACCCCTTCCGGAAAGGTGTAATCAAGACGTGGCCATTGCGTTCCACCAAAAAAGGTATGGTATTGCATGGGCGCAGCATTTAGCATATTAAAACCGCCATTTGCATCCCAAAGATCCCTGATTACTCCCTCTTTTGGCATGATTGAACTAGGGGTATTGGCCCTAAAATTATAGATCAAAAAGTGATGGCTTCCGGCACGCATTTCAATCTCAAACCGCTTCACATAGGTATCCGCTATATTTCCCACTTTCTGAAAAACAAAAAACTCGCGGTTAAAGTTTGGGGCAACGTCAAAAGGCCCAAGTTTTAGTTGATAACCCTGTGCTGGCTTTTCTAATGGGCGGAATGCGGGACGTTCATAACGCCTTGTATCCTCCAAAACCTTTAAGTCCACCACCTTTCCTACTTTTGGCGCACCTGCCACAATCCATTGACGGAGTAATTCCAATTCGCCATTTGTAAGTGGATCACCTCCAAGTGGCATTAATGCGCCGTAATTTGGATGATCATTATAAAAATGGTCTTCATCTGGATAATTGACCTTTTCCCAAAAATAGCTTCTGTACAAACTGGGCAACCCTTGTGTACCTACCATTT
The DNA here is from genome assembly GCA_017303715.1 of Rhodothermia bacterium. Taxonomy (GTDB): domain Bacteria; phylum Bacteroidota; class Rhodothermia; order Rhodothermales; family UBA2364; genus UBA2364. Next base: position 123,569 of record JAFLBZ010000001.1, read on the forward strand.
CTAATCCATCTTTTTTGGCGGAGGCATTTTTCACCTGACTGTTCACCGTCTCCTCGTAAGCCAAATCTTCTGTGAGTATCAAACCAGACTGTTCCGCAAAACTAGAACCAGCAACGTGGCAATTGGCACATTTTGGGGTTAAAATGCGGGTTTGGATAGAGCGCCATGTGGTTGAATCGTCAAATTCATCTACATTCTTGACATCACAGCCCATCAGAAGGAGCGCAAAGAGGAAAAAAAACAAAGCGTTTGACTTCATATATTCATTATTTTAAAGTGATACCGTAAAAACCAGTCTGTAATCAATGAAGGCGTGTAAATGCCCCAATTTTTCATTTCTATTATTATGAACAAGTTATACACGCTTGCTTTTCTTTTGATTCCGTTGGGCTTTGTCCTCTGGTTTTGGGCCTTCAGAGCACCCAAATCCAATGGACATCCTGATTGGCCAAGCCGCCGTGAATTACTACGGCGGGACAGAAGCAACCCTAAACCAATTCTGATTTATGGAACCGGAAACCCCACTGTTTCAGCCCGTTACAAGCAACTTGCAGATTCGATAGACGCAGAAACGCCTTGGTTCGAATTTGAGATAAAAGCAGATACCGAGGTTAAATGGGAGGAAATTATTCAACGGCGGATTTATCTAATTGGAACCCCCAAGTCTAATCTATTGCTTCAAAAAATACTACCACAAACCCCTTTTCGCTTCGAGGAAGGCCGCTTTTTTATCCATGACGATGTTTTCCCACATCCAGAAGACCGGCTTCACTTTTTATACCCCAATCCATCGAATCCCAAATTCCCACTTTTTGTTGTGACCGGAAACACGGATCAGGCCATCCTCGCAGGGAAATCCATCGAGATCCGTGGTGATTTTCAGGTTTTCCATGGCAGAAAAGCCTCTCTTTTTGGAATGTATTCACAAAAACCGACTACTCGCTGGGAGGTTGATCCCGCATTGATTCGGCATTTGTATTTCGAGACCAAACCTACTTTAGAAACCCAGCATTATCAATTTTTTGGCGCACAAGACCAAAGAGAAGTTGCCCTTTTCAGTAAACTTGCAACATCGCGCGAGGCCGCCTATTCCAAAATATCCGATTTTATCCAAAATAAGACACCACATCCCAAGTTTCGTTATTACCTCTACAAAACATTTGAAGACTTGGGCTTGGCCACCAACGAAGTAAATTGCACCACACATGGCTTTGTTCGTCCTGAGCGCTTCAACCGCCCTGCCATCGAAACCGATCCACCCACCTTTGAGGTCTCTTCCGTTTCAGATGATTTTTTTATTTGCAATAACGGATTATTAGATGGCCGCCAACTCATCCGCCATGCCTTGGGTAAGCCCAAAACCATCGCCTTAGAATTGGGCTTGGCCATGTATTTCTCGCAAGACTGGCACAAACAAGGTTATCAATACTGGACGTACCGCCTTGCAACTTCTGGTTATCTGCCCACGCTCGAAGAATTGACGGACAACGAGGTTTTGCAAACAGACTCCGGCCTCCTTTTCCAACCTGCAACAGGTGCTTTTGTGGCATTTTTAATCGAAGAATGGGGTCGAGAAAAATTCCTCGAAAAATACCTTTCTTGGAAACCAAACCCTGCGGAAATCAATGTCCTTTCCGGAAAATTTGACGCATTCGCGAGGCGTGAAAAGCCCCATTTTCTCACAATTACGCAACAAATAAAGCGTAACTATTCTGAAGACACTTCCTTTTTAAAAGGATTTAATTTTGCTCATGAGGGCTATGGAATTTACAATGGCTACATCTCCCGACAAGCAACCGAATCCATCTCCGCACTAAAAAACATTGGTTCTAATACCATCGCCGTGATCCCTTATTCTTTTATGCGTGATCCTAAAAAACCAAGCCCATTGCGGTTTTCACACGGTGCGGATGAGGAAAACGACGAGGCTGTGATCACCGTAGCCAATCATGCACGAGAATTGGGGATGTCGGTTCTCCTGAAACCGCAAGTTTGGATTCCCAAATCATGGCCGGGTGAAGTCGAAATGCAAACCGAGGCAGACTGGGAGACCTTTTTCAGGTACTACGAACGCTGGATTCGCCACTACGCACTGCTGGCAGAAATGTACCAAATCCCTATCCTGTGTGTGGCCACCGAGTTTGGTAAGGCCACAAAAGGCCATGAAGACCGCTGGATCGCCCTTTTTAAGCGGTTGAGAAGTTTGTATTCCGGCAAGATGACGGTTGCCGCCAACTGGGATGGCGGGTTTGATCATAAGCCGTTTTGGGATGCCTTAGATTTTATTGGGATCAACAATTACAAGACGTTATCACAAAAAACAAATGCTTCGGATGCGGAACTGCTGGCTGGGGCAAAGACCGAAAATGCCTTCTTTCAGGCCATTTCTGATAGATTCGGAAAAAAAATTGTATTCACCGAAGTTGGATTTACTGCTACCGATACCCCTTGGATCCGTCCGTGGGAATATGCAGATGGCAAACAAGTAAACTTAGACCATCAAAAACGGAGCTACCAAGCCCTGCTTTCCGCCTTATACCAACAACCTTGGCTCGGAGGCTATTATTGGTGGAAATGGCCCTCTTTTTTGGATTATGGTGGCCCAAATGATCCTGACTTCACACCTAATGGCAAACCTGCCGAAGAGGTCGTCCGAGAATGGTTCAGGAAGTAAAGGAGATGGCTTTATTTTGGTGATGATTAATTTGCTTTGATACAAGATCAATCACACCCAATACGATAAGTTTCTCACTCAAACACCCGAAATGCCGGATATGTGGCCAAAGCCAACATGTCGTAGTCCCCCCTTGTATCGCCATAGGCATATAAACAGATTGAAGAAAGTGGGCCAACGCAGGCTTCGAGCCGAGCAACCTTTTCTGGGCCATAGCAATTTTTACCGTCGAGCCGCCCGGTTAATCGTTCTTTTTGCACCTCAAGCCGCGAGCTGCAAACGTCATCAAAGCCGTATGCTTTTGCCCAGGGGCGCAAGTACGCCTCAATAGAAGCGCTTACCAAAACCAAGCGGTGTCCTTGTTGTTTGTGCCATCGGATTTTTTGCAACGCTTTGGGCCTTAAAAGTTCTGGAAGACGTTGTTCTGCAAACGCTTGGGCTTTCACTTGCATCTCGGCATCTGTAAATCCTCCAAAAAAGTATTTTAAAGTGATTTCTTTGGCTTTCTGATTACCTATTAACCCTAATTTAAAGGCCAATATCATAGGTGAAAGCACAATCGCACCCTTGACAAAGACCCAATTGGAGTGTGAAAAGCGAATAAAGTGATAAAGCGAATCTGAGGTTGTAATGGTTCCGTCGAAGTCGAATGCAGCTACGGTTTGCATGGATTAAGGAATTAGGTTCAAACGGCTTCCCAACACCGAGTTAAAGCGATTATTGGGGTCTATAGCGGATTTTATGGATTGCCAAGCCTGCCAATGGAGGTACATTTTCCTGAAAATTTCTGGCGAAAGGAAGGCATCTTTAGAAAGATACAGCCTACCCGTAGCCTCTAGCACGACATTTTCCAAAATTTTCATCAAATGTGAGACTTGGTCATCTATTGGAAAATCCATTGTGAGTGTCCAACCGGGTGATCCAAAGGACAACAATCCAAGATCATTTTGTCCCATTTTTTTAAGGACAGACAAAAAAGAAGGCCGTCCACTTTTTGCGCCGAGTTCAAGTAACGTCCTTAAAACCTCATGTGCATGTTGAAAAGGAATCACGCACTGGAACTGTACAAATCCGCGCTTCCCATATAATTTATTCCAATTTCCAATGGCATCTAATGGATAAAAAAATGGATCGTAATGAACAATCTTTTCTTGGATATTATGCCATTGACGGTGGTAAAAAGCCTTGTTAAAGAGCTGCATATTACGCGAATGGCGTAAAAAAGAAGGTGCTTCTACCGGAACAAATATCCGAGGCTCCGTATGTATCGGAAGTGGATTATATTGCCATTTTTGAGGCAATTCATCCAGCAACGCATGTCTTCCCAAGATCAAGTGTCCCCGTCCTAAAGCAGCACCTTTTGCGAGACAATCCACCCATGCCACCGAATAAGGCCAATCGTTTTGGTCTTCCTCAAAAGCCGCCATCAGTGCGCCAAGATGATCGGCTTTCACTTTTTTCTGCACCACGAATGAGGTTTCTATGGGCAATAACTTTAGGGTGAGTTCTGTGATGATGCCCGTAAGACCTAAGCCCGCTACGGTTGCCACAAAAACGGGATCACCGGGTTTAAGCAACACAATCTCACCGGTTGCCGTTAGCAATTTTAAGCCCACGACATAGCGAGAAATGGCTCCTGAAAGGTGGTGGTTTTTGCCATGCACGTCATGGGCGACAGCCCCGCCCAAGGTCACGTATCGGGTTCCGGGGGTAACAGGAATAAAAAACCCATGTGGCACGATGAAATGCAACAAATCGCCGATGGAAAGGCCGGCCTCTGCCGTTATCTCCCCCTTATTCGCATCAAAGTACTTAATTCTATTGAGCTTACAGAGGTCTATCCCGATTCCTTTTTGGGGCAAAGCGGCATCTGCATAACTCCGACGTAGTCCTATGGGCGTGAGCGGATCGGGGTGTTCTGTCGCCCAAGCCTGAAGTGCAGAAAGAGCTTCCGGTTGCCAAACCAGCGCCTGTGTACGCGGAAAACGCCCCCAACCCGTTACCGTTTGTAGGAAGAACGACGGATCCGACTTGGGGGCATGTTCCATGATTAAAGATCGAATTTAATGCCTTGAGCCAATGGCAAGGCAGTGGAGTAGTTGATGGTATTGGTCTGCCGACGCATATATGCTTTCCACGCATCCGACCCCGATTCGCGACCGCCCCCTGTTTCTTTTTCACCTCCAAACGCACCACCAATTTCTGCACCAGAGGTTCCAATGTTTATGTTGGCAATCCCACAATCAGAACCTTGAGCAGACAAGAAGTACTCACTTTCGCGTAGATTATTGGTAAATATTGCCGATGACAATCCCTGCGGAACCCCATTTTGCAAGCTCAAAGCCTCTTCGATAGTCTCGTATCGGATGAGGTAGAGGATTGGCGCAAATGTCTCGTGTTGAACACTTTGGTAATGATTCTCCACTTCAACCAAGGCAGGAACCACATAATTATCTTTTATCACCTCACCACCAAAGAGTACTTTTCCACCTTCATCTTGCACCTCTTTTATGGTTTGCTGCATCAGACTAACGGCCATCTCATCAATTAAAGGCCCGATCAATGTTTCCGGTTCCATCGGGTTTCCAATTCTGGAACGCAAGGAGCCATAAGCATTGAGCAACTTTTGCTTTACTTCATCATAAATAGACGATTGAACGATGAGTCGCCGGGTAGAGGTGCATCGTTGACCGCACGTCCCGACTGCACCAAATAAGGTCGCTGGAATCGCCAAATTCAAATCTGCATGTTCAGAGATGATAATCGCATTGTTACCGCCCAATTCCAGTAAGGAACGACCCAAGCGCCTTGCCACCGTTTCAGAAACGGCTTTACCCATGCGTGTAGATCCCGTCGCAGAGACCAAGGGAATTCGTTGGTCAGAAGCCATTTTTTGACCTATAACGGAATCTCCAACCACCACATTAAAGACGCCTTCCGGCAAATGATTGCGTTTTAATACGTCTTGGATAATGTTCATACAGGCAATGGCCGTCAAAGGTGTCTTTTCACTCGGCTTCCAAATGCTCACATTGCCACAGACCGCAGCAATCATGGCGTTCCATGACCAAACCGCAACCGGAAAATTAAAAGCAGAGATAATACCCACAACACCTAAAGGATGCCATTGCTCATACATTCGGTGATCTGGACGTTCAGAGTGCATGGTCAGACCATATAACTGGCGTGATAGACCTACCGCAAAATCACAAATATCTATCATTTCTTGTACTTCACCCAAACCCTCCTGATAAATCTTGCCCATTTCGAGCGTCACCAAAGCCCCGAGTGCTTCTTTATGTGTCCGGAGTGCATCGCCGATTTGGCGTACAACTTCGCCCCGTTTCGGTGCTGGAACCTTGCGCCAGACCTCAAAAGCCTTATTTGCAGCCGCTATAGCGTGTTCATATCCAGCATCGTCTGCCATTTGAACCGCCCCCAGAACCTTCCCATCAATCGGAGAAGTAATGGTTTTATAGGGTATCTCACCAACGGTGTAGTTTTCGCAACCTGTTATTACACAAGGATTTTGGCCTGATAATTGCAGGGTGCTTAATACGTCTTGAAAGTTCATTGTAGATAGTAGATTAAAAGGGGAATTGTTCTGAGAGCGTTTTATCCAAAATGCACAGCCCAAATCTAAACGATCTCTAACCTTCAAGATACCGCTAACCCAACATGAAGTCTGGTAATTTTCTATTGTGACTTCGTGATCTTTCCAAAAACCCGGAAACCACACCTATTTCTTTAAGAAGTGGGCTGTATTTTATTGCTCTTTGACAGGCTTCCTTTTTTGAACGATGCGGGTGGTTTACCAAATCGAGACTCAAATGAATCATAAATTTCATTTCGAGTCTCATTATAGTTAAACGGTTTTGTTTTTTGATACATCTGAGGATTACGAATCTCAGTACAAAATACTGATCCATTAACCTACACCACCACCACAATGAACACACTGACGTTAGCATCAGCAGCTGTTTATGCCTTAGACACTGCTGACGCGGAATTGGTTTCCGGCGGTTTTCGTCGCGCTCGCATAACTTACTTAAAACCCACAGCCCAAGGGGTTATTTACCGTATTGTGACGCCGCCCTCGACGGCTTTGGCACCACCTACAAATGACCGATGTCAGAATGCCATCATTGGCGTGGATGATCAGAGCTAAATAGATCACTACCCCAATATGCCACCACCCAGCCTCGTTCGCCACGGGGCTTTTTTGTTTCCCTAAAAAGGACCTGCCCGTTGGAGGAAAATGGTTTCCACAACTAAAACAATACCCACATGAAAAACTTGCCTCAAATCGCAACGTACAGACTTGGAAAAGACCAAGCTGACAACGTAAAAGGTGGCATCACCAGAAAAGCCTATAGCCAAGTTACATACCTAAAAAAACCAAAACAAAACAATCCACGACGCGAAAACATGCGGGTGGTTTTGGATGAAAGTAACGACACTGTATAATACTACATCTGGAGGATATATCTTTCCCTAAAAAGGTTTAGTGCATTGGACGAAAAAAAGGGAGGTTTCGTCGAAATCTTGCTCATATAGATCGAAGAATTAGATTGTGAAATGGCCGTAGCCAGTAGTTTCGGAACAGAAATCAGCGGGATTAACCACCTGCTCATCCAAAGACTACCTTCACAACCAAACCAATCAATTTCAATCGCCATGAAAAAGCTAAACCTCAAAAACGCCGTAAAATTTGCCCTTGGGAAAGAAGAGGCCAATGCCTCAAAAGGCGGCGTCAGCAAAAAAACAGGGGTGTATAACCAAGTTACGTATCGCAACATGCCCAGTACTGATCCTAAAAAGAATAAAAGGCGAGAAGGCTCCATTGTTAATTGCGACTCGCAAAGTTAGGGTTCGTCACATGAAAAGCCTCGGTTCAATCGGGGCTTTTCTTTTATCGTTAAGTTTGAATCAAAATCGTCACCTCACAAACTTGAATTATTGGTCTCAAAGCATTGTTATTAAATGAATAGGCTCTTTTTTAAAAATAGCTACTGCTTCTTTTGACCGTTCATAAAAGGCCATTGCTTTCGGTACGCCCATACTACCTCGTAGGAGGCTTCCACTCCAATGAGGCTAAATTTGCACCTCCTCGATGAAGTACATCAGCGCATTATCCATAAACCATTTCCGAATAATCATGACGGCTGTTTAACCAACCGTAACGACATTACAAAAGGTTTAATTCATTCACCGAAGTGAAATCGGGTTTTATCGAACTATTCTGGTGGTACATCGAATCGCGCCCCTTGAAGAAAAAAGGAAGTGGTAGCTTGCATCAGTCAGAGGACATCCCTGACCAAACAACAACCTCCATCTATAAAAATCTTGCGCCATGAAAAAGCTAAACCTCAAAAACGCTGTAAAATTTGCACTTGGAAAAGAAGAAACCCAAACCGTTCAAGGCGGCACGGGCAGCCGGAAAATCAAAGTAAGCCAAGTAACCTACCGCTCCCAACCTGCCGCAACCCGTGTTGCAACCCCAAACCCCAGAAGAGCGGGTGCAATTATTGGCGTTGACGACCAGAGTTAATCAGTGTTTATCAGCATGAAAAGGAGAAGCCCTGCATTTGTGGGGCTTTTTTATTTGGGATATTGCAAAAGACTATAGTAATTACTAAACTGAAAGCAAATTAGTCCCCAAAACATGAACACATGAACACATGAAAAAAACAACCTTTTTTGTATTCGCCCTGCTCTTGATACAAGTAGGCTGTAAAACGCACGAAAATGCCCAATCAGGTACTCAAAAGCAACGCTCCACTGCAACCTCTGGCCCACTTGCTCAACAATACCGGAGTGTGGCCGAAAAAATCATAGCGGCGTCGCTGGCTGATAGTGTGGCTTGGGATCGGATGGCAGAAATGAGCGACCGCTTTGGCCCAAGATTCTCGGGTAGCCAAAACTTGGAGGATGCCCTCGACTGGATCGTTGCAGAACTTAAGAAAGATGGCTTGGAAAAAGTTGCTACCGAAGAGGTAATGGTTCCGAATTGGAAGCGCGGAAAGGAATGGCTCAAACTCGTAAGCCCAAGGCCAATGGACTTACCCGTTATGGCATTGGGAGGTTCTATAGGTACGCCGCCGGAGGGCATTCAAGCGGAAGCCATTGTTGTGAGTAGTTTCGATGAGCTTTCCCAAAAAGCAGATCAGGTCAGGGGGAAAATCTTGGTTTTCAATGCGCCCTTCACGAGTTACGGGGAAACGGTTCAATATCGTGTACGAGGTGCAAGTTTGGCCGCTCGGAATGGCGCCGTGGCCAGTATTATCCGTTCTGTTGGGCCATATTCGATGGTCTCTCCACACACTGGCGGAATGGGTTATGAAGAAGGAATCCCTAAAGTACCCGCCATGGCGATGGCCTCCGAGCATAGCGATATGTTGGCCCGAATGCAAGCACGCGGCCAAAAAGTGGTACTCCAGCTTTACTCCGAAGCTCGGATGGAACCAGATGCCAAATCCAGAAATGTGATGGTGGAAATCACCGGGCGCGAAAAACCGGAAGAAGTAGTGGTGATTGGCGGGCACATAGACTCTTGGGATGTGGGTTTGGGTGCGATGGATGATGGCGGCGGAACAGTGGTCTCTTGGCAAGTCCTTAACGTCTTGAAGAAATTAGGCTTACGCCCTAGGAGAACCATTCGAGTCGTCTTCTGGACTAACGAGGAAAATGGACTTCGCGGCGGGCAAAAATACATGGAAAACCAAGGCGATAAGGTCAAAGACCACATCCTTGCCATAGAATCTGATGCGGGCGTCTTTAAGCCTAAAGGATTTGGCTTTACCGGATCGGAAGCTGCACGTAAAATGATTGAGGACATCGCGACATTGCTCAACCCAATCGAGTCTGGGCAAATCCTTCGCGGTGGCGGTGGTGCAGACATCGGCCCGCTCATGCAAAAAGGCGTTCCCGGAATGGGCTTGAATGTAGATGGAACCAAGTACTTTTGGTATCATCACACCCAAGCAGATACACCCGACAAATTAGACCCACGAGAGATGGGTCTTTGTGTGGCCACGATGGCCGTGATGGCGTATATCGTTGCAGAGATGCCGGAGCGCTTGCCCCGCTAATCGTTTCACCCAAATTGGCGGGGGCGCGAGTCCCCGCTACCCTTTCATTTTGCCCCATTATGCTTATTCCTATCTACGACGACGACAGTAAACTTAACAAACCAGCTTATTTCACCATTGGCTTATTGGTGGCGAATATCTTGTTTTTCCTCTTTCAGACGAACGACTGGGTCTATGGCTTTGGCTTGATTCCACAAGAATTGGTAAATGGAACAGACTACATTGGCAAGATCAACTTATCTATTGATGGCAAAAGCCTCACAATTCCACAGCACATGGGGCCATATCCTATTTACCTCACGCTCGTTTCGTCCATGTTTATGCACGGTGATTGGCTACATTTAGGCTTTAACATGCTCTACCTTTGGATTTTTGGAGACAACATAGAACATATTCTCGGTACTCGGCGCTTTATCTGGTTCTATTTGCTAACAGGAATTATTGGCGGATTGGCACAAGTTGCCATAGAACCCAACTCTTGGCTTCCGATGATTGGCGCTTCTGGCGCTATTTCTGGTATTTTGGGTGCATATTTGGTTCTTTTACCCAAAAACAAAGTACGGGTGCTGTTTCTCTTTGTCTTTCGTTTCTCGGTTCCGGCTTTGCTCTTGCTTGGGGTGTGGATTGCGCTTCAGGTGGTGAATGGCCTTGAGCCAGAAGCCACCGACCAAACGGCTTATGCTGCCCACCTCGGTGGATTTGTAGCGGGGGTACTTGGAGGGGTCATTATCCGATTTTTTACCAATTTCCACCAAAATCAGACGTTGACTTAGAATTATGCGAACTATTGGCTTTAAGTCATTGTTCTTAAATGAATTAACTCCTTTAAGTTGGCTTAATCATCCCCAGGAACTTTTCATTTTATGGGTTTTCGATTTTACAGATAGTTTTTCGGGCTACGGGCATCATTTCGAGAAGATCACGCAGTTCTCATTTCAACAAACACATGGCGGAGATAATCTTTAACCCGATGGGTAAAATGTTGACCGGCTTCACTCAGGGTCTTCGGCTGACTAATTATATATTTATGATAGGCCGCATAAAATTGCATAGAAAAGGCCATTTCCGCTTCCGAGAAGGACTCCCCCCTGCCCTTTATAAAGAGGGGTGGGAAAGTAATTTCATAGCCATTTTCTTCGTCAAAGGTGACGTCACAGACGAGCGGTTCATTAAATGTAAAGATAAAATCGTCGAAACGAAGCAAGGAGGGCGCAAATTCCGGAAGTGCGTAAACCGGACTTGGGGGCGAAGGAGGTGTTTTTTTCCAAAATAACATAGCAGACCGACGGTGGTTAGGTAAGCAAACAGGGATTCCTAAAGGGAACCCCTGTTATAAAATAAGGCATTTAGTCCTAATCTTCAATAGTTTTATCGGCTGTTTCCTCGTCGCCCGATTTCTTTTGGCGTTTGGCTTTTTTTACGGGCGCTTTTTCCTTGGGTGTAAACGTAAGCGCATCTGGAGTTTCCGCTTTGTTATAGGAAATTTCGAGTACATCGCCATCGTTTAGGTTTGCCGATAAGATGGCCTCAGCCATTGGATCTTCGACATATTTTTGAATGGCCCGTCGTAGTGGTCTTGCCCCGAATTGTGCATCATAGCCTTTATCCACCAAAAACTCCTTGGCATCCTTCGTAAAGGCAAGTTGGATTCCCAAATCATGTACCCTTTGGAACAAGTCTTTGGCCATCACATCTATGATTTCCAAAATATGTTCTTTTTTCAACGGCTGGAAGACAATTACGTCATCAATCCGGTTTAGGAACTCAGGGTTAAATACCCGTTTAAGCGCATCCTCTACCGTACTTTTCATGCTTTGATAATTGATTTCCGTTTTTTCTTGGGAAAATCCTATTCCTTTGCCGAGATTTTTAATGTCCCGCGCCCCAATATTGGAGGTCATGATGATAATGGTATTCCGGAAATCCACCCTACGACCCAGTCCATCAGTCAAAACACCATCATCTAAAACCTGCAAAAGGATGTTAAACACGTCTGGGTGTGCCTTTTCGATTTCGTCTAACAAGACCACAGAGTAGGGCTTCCGCCGTACCTTTTCCGTCAGTTGCCCCCCTTCTTCGTAACCTACATATCCGGGTGGCGCACCAATGAGGCGGCTTACAGCAAATTTTTCCATGTATTCCGACATATCAATCCGGATCATGGCGTCTGGAGAGTCAAACAAATACTCGGTGAGTACTTTTGCCAACTCGGTTTTTCCCACACCTGTTGGACCTAAGAAAATGAACGAGCCGATGGGTCGCTTTGGGTCTTTCAGCCCTGCACGGGTACGACGAATGGCACGTGCTAATTTTTCTACCGGTTCCGCTTGCCCAATCACCCGTCCTTTTAAGGCCGCTTCCATTTCCATCAATTTCTTGCCCTCAGCTTGGGCAATTTTATCCACTGGAATCCCCGTCATCATCCCAACTACTGCTGCAATGTCTTGGAGGGCGACATCATGGACTTCGCTTTCAGCGCGTTGTTCCCACTCTGATTTTGCGCGATCCAAGTCCTCCAAAAGCCGTTTTTCACGATCCCGCAACCTTGCAGCCTCTTCAAACTTTTGGCTTTTCACCACGCGGTTTTTTTCTTCGCGGATACCTTCGATCTCCGCCTCTAAATCCAAAACCTCTTTGGGGACTTTAATATTGGAGAGATGAACCCGCGCACCCGCCTCATCCATCACATCTATGGCCTTATCTGGCAAGCAACGCTCTGTAATGTACCGATCGCTTAATTTCACCGCCAGTTCGATGGCTTCGTCACTAAAGCGTACATTGTGGTGTTCCTCGTATTTTTGACGGATGTTTTTCAGAATTTCCACCGTTTCTTCGGGCGTAGAAGGATCCACCATTATTTTTTGGAATCTCCGGTCTAAAGCACCATCTTTTTCGATGTATTGGCGGTATTCGTCTAATGTTGTCGCCCCCACGCATTGGATTTCCCCCCGTGCTAAAGCGGGTTTAAACATATTACTGGCGTCCAACGAGCCAGAAGCGCCACCGGCTCCGACGATGGTGTGCAACTCATCAATAAACAAAATGACATCTGGGCTTTTTTCCAATTCGCTCATCACGGCTTTCATCCTCTCCTCGAACTGTCCTCGGTATTTGGTACCAGCCACCAAACCTGCAAGGTCTAAGGTCACAATCCGTTTATCAAAAAGGATACGACTTACTTTCCGCTGAATAATCCGCAGGGCAAGTCCCTCGGCAATGGCGGTTTTCCCAACGCCGGGTTCCCCAATTAGGACAGGATTATTCTTTTTGCGCCGGCTCAACACTTGTGCTACACGTTCAATTTCCCGCTCGCGTCCCACAACCACATCCAACTTCCCCTCTTCAGCAAGTTTCGTGAGGTCTCGACCAAAGTTATCCAAAACGGGTGTTTTACTTTTTTCCATTTTGTTTCTTTCTTTTGGAGAACCAGCAGTAGGACGATTACCACGGCTCTCCGGATTTCGCTGGCTCCCCGCAATCGGTTTATTGCGTCCGTGCGAAGTACCACCGCTAATGATGCTGTCTAATTCGGCTCGTGCCCCATCATAGGATACCGAGAATGCCTGTTGCATAATTTGAGCCGCAAGGTTTTCGTCGTCGCGCAATAGGCTGAGTAAGAGATGCTCGGTACCAATCACCTCACTTTTATAGAGCTTTGCTTCTAAGTAGGTGATTTTAAGAACTTTTTCAGCTTGTTTGGTAAGGGGGATATTTCCTGCGGTAAGCGTTCCGCCCGAAGTTCGAACAGTCTCCTCAATGGCAAGCCGGAGCCGATGCAAGTCGCATCCCATATTGCGTAGGATTTTGATTGCAATTCCTTCCCCCTCTCGGATAATGCCCAAGAGGAGATGTTCGGTTCCGATGTAGTCGTGCCCCAGTCGGATGGCTTCTTCGCGACTGAACGATATGACATCTCGAACCCTATTTGAAAAATTTCCTTCCATGCTGTTTTCACCACGAAAACGCGGATATTTGGTCTTAGTGTCTTAAAATAGGAACAGGGAAGTTACAAACGGAAATACCGAAAAACCCTATTTGTTAAAAAAAAGGAGCGTCGGCAACTGCGACCGCTCCTTGTGGCAAATGATACCGTCTTCTACGGAATGGTTATGCCGAAAAACTGGAGCCACAGCCACAAGTACTGGTGGCATTGGGATTGTCAAAAATAAATCCTCGATTGCTCAGCCCGTCGTGATAGTCCACTGTCGTATCCATCAGATACAAGCCGTGCCGTTTGTCCATCAACACCTGAATTCCACCTATTTCAAAGAGTTGGTCGAATTCCTTTTTTTTGTCAAAGCCCAATACATAGGACATTCCCGAACAGCCGCCTCCCTTTACTCCAACCCGCAACGCATAGCCTTCCGGGATTTGCTTAGCGACCAGAATTTTACGTATTTCCTCTGCGGCCTTCTCGGTAATTTTAATTGGCGTATCAGCAATTACAGTGGTCATGTTCTCTTTTAATTCCTGCTTGGTTGTTAAATTTTAGCCCTCTAACCTACCATTTCCAAATGTGTTCCAAATGAAAGCGTAAAGTTGTTTAATCCTTTTTAGAACTTTCGGGCCAGTACTATTGGTGCTTTATAGGCTTCAGTAGTACCAGAGGTTCGATCTACTGATTCCAGTAAAACGATATAAATCCCCATCCGCAGCGTTTGGCCTTCATCGTCCAAACCATTCCAAAACAAGGTTCCTTCGGTAGTGCCTAAAAGGGCTTCTTCTAAGGTGCGCACCTTTCGGCCAGCACTGTCATAGATCCGCACCCGAATAAGAGACGTTGCGGTTGTAAGTTTATACGAGATGGCTGCAATATCATCCGTACCATCTTGGTCGGGGGAAAAAGGCGAAGGCGAAATGGCCAAATTCCCACCGTTTTGAGGTACTTGTCCCGTATTGAAAACACTGTTTTGTTTACCCGGTGTCCCGCCTTGCAGTCCAGCACTACTCGTCCAGTTGTTTCCCATGTTCGAGGCAGAAGTTGGCGAAATACGTTCCAAAGACACCCCTTTTGTGACCAGCAGATTCGCATTGTGCCATTCAGGATCGTAGTGTACTTCGTCTAAAACCACTTTGTCGGAGCGATGCAAACGAATGGTTTCTCCGGAATTGGTTAAACTCAGCGAAGTACGGTCTAAAGGTAGAAATGACATCGTCGGCGCATCAAAATCAACCATAGCAAAGGCTTTGGCCAATTTAGACGTACTCGGCAAAGCAGCGCTATTAAACCCAGACTCCGCAGAGATTACAACATAGCCACCCGCCGCAACCGATCTATTCCCTGCTGCTACACGAATGGTATCCGCTTTTCCATTTTCATCCGGTGCATTTGTCCAAAAAAGATTGGTGATGTCGAGCACGGCAGATGACGTATTGACCAACTCAATGTACTCGGTTTGGTCAGGGATATTGTCTTTTGTATTCGCCAAAGGATCAAACATGATCTCGTTAATGAGTAACTCTCCGGGTTGTGGGAATCGAGCCAAGACGACTTGAAGTTGTGAAACGGTATTTTTTGCTAGGTCTTGGACGCCCGTAATCACCAAATTCCCGCCTGTTATACTCCCAAATGTGAGTATGACAGAAAGACCATCTCCGCTTAAATTGACCGCAGATGCCGAAACGCCACCCAATTGAAATCCCGAGCCAATCACCGACGCGGGCAATAATGGTTCGTTAAAGACCACCTGAACGGTTGTGCTCGTAAGTTGTCGTGCAATAAGCACCTTAGGTGCTTCCAGGTCTGGTTTATAAATGCTGTTTTGCTTACCGGGCGTGGCCTTGGCGGGATCGGTGCAAGCCCCCCAATTTGCCGCATTATTTGACGCACTCTTTGGATCTATGCGTTCCAAAGAGACATCTGTACCACCCCACGAACTCCGGTAGGCCACCATATCTATGGTTGTCGCTCCATATAACAAAGTGACGACCTCCGAGTCGTTGTTCAACGCTGGCCAAGAAGGCGGCACGATGACTTTAACCGAGGGGTATGCCGCTGGAAACAAATTGGCGTCCTTTACCAAAACCGCGTATCCGCCCGGTGGCAGGAGGATTGTGGTGCTGGTGATGGTACGAATGGTAGCCGTATCGTCCTTAAACCGGAAGTCTTTCAGGTCGAATGTTTTGTTCGAGACATTGTACAGCTCCAAGAACTCTAAATCGTCTGCACCTGCTGGGTTATAATGAATTTCATTGATGACCACCTCAAGGGGTTGTGGCACCGTTTGTGCTCGGCTTGCGGTAGGGAGCCATTGAGCAAGAATAGCGAACAGTATGGTAATGCGTTTCATAGTCATAAGATTCAAAAGCATAGGCAACCTCGGAACACGCCAATCGCTTTGTTCTGTTCTCTAAAAAAGACAGGCAAGAACGTATGGTGCATATAATATAGGGGTCTTTAGGAAAAAAGACGCATGGCTTCCCTTAAGAATCCAAAAAATGAATCAAACTTTCCGTCATTAACTGAATGGCGAGTTGAAGCGCGTGTTCATCGGCATCAAATCGCGCATCGTGTAAAGGGTAAGCCGTAGAAGCATTGCTTTGTGTTCCCACACGAACCAAATAAATGGGCACATGAGCACCATAATGCGAAAAGTCTTCTGCGCCCATACTTGGCCTTGGGATATGAAAAATGGCTTGCGAACCAAAAAGACGGCGTGTAGTTTCTACCATGAGTTCGTGCAATTTCTCGTCATTGATTACTGCGGGAGCACCAAATTGGTAAGTCACTTCCGGAAATCCGCTATATAATGCGCCGATTTGCTCAGCGGTTTGAATCAGTTGTTGCCGCAATTTAAGACGGTCTTGCGGATCAGCCACACGCAATGTACCTCCAAAAGAGGCCGTTTGGGGAATTACGTTTAAAGCTTTTCCTGCTTCGAGCATACAAATGGTAAGGATGGCAGGGTTTCGACTGTCGGTAATCCGCCCAACCAACTGATAAAGCGCATTCATGATTTGCGAGAGGACCCAAACCGGATCGCCAGACTCGTGGGGGCGTGCAGAATGGCCTGTTTTCTCTCCAGAAACCCGTACCTCAAAGGTATCCGCTGCGGCAGTAGAAGCGCCCGATTTTAGCCCAAACATTCCAGTTGGTAGTGTTGGATCTACATGGATGGCAAAAGCGGCCTCTAAGCCATCTAAAACCCCATCTCGGATCATCAGCGGCGCACCACTGGGTGAAGTCTCTTCCGCAGGCTGAAAAAAAACACGTACTTTCCCACGAAAGGTTTGCCTTTTTGCATATAGAGAGAGCGCTACCCCAAGGGCAACAGTACTGTGAACATCATGCCCACATAAATGTGCTTTCCCACTGGTTTTAGAGGCGTAAGAAACGTTTTTTAGGTCTTGAATCGGTAAAGCATCCATATCCGCCCGAAAACCTACTGCACGCCCCTCCGGCTGGCCTTCTACGTCCACAAAAAAACCTGTTTTGCCGATCGTCCTACTTGGATTAAGGCCAGATTTTTCAAGTACATACTTCAAGAACTTTGCCGTTTGAACCTCATGGAAGCCCAATTCTGGGTGTTGGTGAAGATGGCGACGGATACCCGACAAAAAATGAAAACTGCCGGAGCCATTCGGGAATTCCGAAAAGTCCGGCAGTACCAAATCTGGATAAACTATATTTCTTTGCATACCTTATTTCGCAGAAAACATCCGTACAAAGTGTTCGTTCATCATGTGTGCTTCAGCCTCAATTTGGGCAAGTTCTTCTGGCTTGGTGGCATACTTTCTTTTCAAGAGCATCAGAAGTCTTGGCTTTTCGGCCTCTGAAGACTGTGCGTAATCCCAATAATCAGCCGCTTTACTAAAGGACTCGTCGAAGGCATCTGGATCGGCAGGATCTGTTTTTTCTAACAAAGGTGCCGCAAAGCGAGCCAAAACATCTGGCGACTGAGACTCCGCATCGTCCTCTTCAGGCAAATAAATCTCGGTAGTTGCGGGCGTGGGTTGGTCTGCATCCAAAGCCTCGATTACGGCTTTAAACGACTGCGTTTTGTAGCCACTGCTTTCCTCGGCTTGTTGAACAGCTTGTTTGGAAAATCGCTTAAAACTCTCTTCCATTTTGGCAACCAATTCTTGAAAATCTTCTCGGTCTTCTACCTCTGGTGCCTCGCCCAACATTCGATCTTCCATGATAGAGAGCGCTTCGTTTTTTTCTTCCTTATCCGTTCTAAAATAGGCCCAGAACAACCGAGCAGACTCCAAGATAGAGACTGCTGTATCCATCATATCCAAGTCTTCGGCAAATTCCAACTCATCCAGCACCGTAGATTTTTCCAAGCCATAAAAAACCCAGAGTGGTTCGGAAAAGCGGCTCAAGGCATCAAACGAAAGTCCTGTTGTACCGGACTGCAAGGTTAGATAGCGGCTTTGCAGCCATAAAAAATCATCCATTCATTTTTTGATAAAAGGCAGGGCAAAAGGTTGTCATACGGGCTTTGCTATAACGTACCCGAAGATATTACGCTAAGATGCACTCAGCACACCTAAGATTATAAAATAAAAAACGAAGATGTTATAAAAGACCATTGCGTTTTCTAAGAAACCACTCAATGGTAAGCAAAACAACCAATAAAACCAAGAGTTGCCACAATGTCCAAGGCTCCACATCAGATTCTTGTTTGGAGAAAGTAGGTTTTATTTTTCCAGAATCGCGCAAACGATTGATAAAAGTTGTGGCATTTTTTGCGGTTGAAAAGAGGCCACCCGAACGTTGTGCCAAGCCGCGCATGAGTCCGGCATTGGCAGCCGTTTCCTGAAATTCCAAACTAAGCGCTCCTACCGCAAATGCGCCTGCATCCGAGCCAAGCACTTGCTCGCCTAATTTAGCAGTTGCACGATAAGTATAGCTTCCGGGCGGCAGGGTTCCCGCATCCCCAAAATACCGTCCACTCCCTATTCCGCCTAATGTTAGTGGGATTTCGTCGCCATCTGGCCCATTGACGACAACTTGCACCAATGCGCGATCTATTGGGTTCAAACTCTCATCAAATACTTGACCAGAGAACTGAACCGCTTCCCCGCTCCCGAAAAGGCTACGGGTTGTACGGACACGGACGGGCTTATCGTCTTGTCGAGACGTTACCCACCGCAGGCTATTCAGGGTGAGTGCGGGTAAAAAGCCCTTAAGTACGTCCAAATCCTGTGGCAAACTTCGCCAACGGAAAATGCCAGCACCAAGCAAGGCGGCAGACCGAATTTTACCACGCGACCGCACTACCAGCAAAGGGTCTGGCAAAATAACCCCATTCACTTGTGGTGTGGCCAAAACGCGGGCTTCTGGAGCCACCTCCCAACGGCTTTGGTTGAACAGCAAGGGCGGAAGCTGCTTCCAAGATTCCGGTTTGGGATCTTCAATTTCTAAAACGGGGTGGATGGCTCCACCTGCCGATGGGCTTAAAAAGGATTCTACAAATGTACTCCGCACCACCGAAGGTTTTGCGGGCAACACCTCTCCCAAACCATCACGCAACAAGCTGAGATTGGTTTGTTGGCTTAGGAAAAAAAACAAGGGTTTCCCTGCTTTGGCGGCATTCGCCACTTTTTGCACGTCTGTTGCCGAAGTTCCAGGACCCGGATAGCCATGCAAAACCAATAAATCGTATCCGGAAAAGTTATCTGGAAAACCGCCGAAATAATATTGTCCCGGTGCTTTCTGGACCAACTGCGAGACCTCTAAATTGGGGTCGCTCAGCAAAACTTGTTGAAGGGCGGACAAGTCTGGACTGGGCGCTCCGCCCAAAAGCAGTACCCTCAATTTATTGTCCAAGACCTGAACCGTCACCGTTGTCTGGTTGTTCTCGTGGGTGAGTTCGCCATCAAAACGTGTCACCGAGGCCGTAAGTCGCCTTAAGCCTGATTGTGACGGTTGGAAGGAAACCTCTGTTGTTACTTCTTGACCGGCCACCAATTTAACCACTGCACTTCCTACTGGGCGGCCATTGTCTGTTAGCGTAACCGTTGCGGTTTGCCCGTCAAATCCATCGTTTCGTACACCCACTTGTACAGGAACGATGGTGTTTAGATACGCATATTCATTTGTAATCGCCTTGCGGATTTGCACATCTCTTGCACGGGTAGAGTCTCCCGCGACGAGGGTATGAATCGGAACCGGAAAACGTTCGGCCAGAAAAAGCGGATTCCGGCCCGTATTATATTGCCCATCGGATAAAATCACCACACCGCCCAAATTGTCATCCCCCAATTCTTCCCGAATTTTAACCAAGGCGGAGGAAAAATCAGTGCGTTCACCTGCAAAGGACGTACTTGCTAACTTGTCCAACGATTGTGGTTTGGTTGTAGCATCAAACGTATAAACCTTCACGCTGGCATCTAAATCTTGCCATTTTAAGGCTTGCAAGGCCGAGTGCATTTCTTTTGCCCGAAGTCCCACACTTTTGGAGGTGTCCACCAAAAACGCAATGACAGGGCGCTTGGGCAATTCACGAATCAGCCGCAAAACAGGCTCAAACAACAAGACCAACAAAATGGACAATGCCAAGAAGCGTAAAGTGGCCAATAAAAGCCGTTTAGGAAGCGGTAACAACGGGCGGCTCCGCCCATACGTCCACCACGTAATGCCAGCCGCAACCAGCAATGCTGGAATCAAAATCCAAGGGGAAAGGCCAAATGTAAGGCTCATGCAAGCAAGTTCAATTCAGAAAAACCAACAACCGTTTAGGGTTACCCAAAAGCGCAGACCGACACGGGGTATCTTTTGAGACGCATGTCAGCTTTTGAGGGTATCACCTATAAACGAAAAGGGTAGCAAATCTCGTACCTTTATGGTGAAGGGAGGTTCTAAGCCACGATCCATAACAAGTTCCATATCTGGCGCAAATTCCATCATCACCTGCCTGCAAGCACCACAAGGGGTTCCAGACGGGTCTTTGGGACAACCCAGATACATCACTGTCCAATTTTTGAAGCCATAGGTTATCGCTGTTCCGATCGCATTTCGCTCTGCACAAATCACCCGTTGCCAATCCGTATTTTCTACGTTACAGCCGGGCCACATGTACCCATCTCGACTAAGAATGACGCACCCCACCGGAAAATCGGATTCGGGAATAAAAGCTTGTTGTGCGGCATACGCAGCGGAACGCAGGCCATCTTTCACACCTTGAATATTGGCCGGATAATAGGGGATTAATGGCTCGGTAGGCTTAACAAGTTCTTTCGTCGCACCCAGCAAGACCACATCTTCACAAACCAGCGAGGCGTGCAATCCCAGCGCATGTTCGAGGTAAAGCAATTCTTCCCGTTCAATCGGATAACTTGCCACCATGCCAATCACATCCTTCCGCCCCATCGCAACCGCCGTAGAAAAGGCATTGATAACCGCTGGAATTAACAAAGGGAACGAGGCATTCTCAACCCGAACACCAGCTACCCAACTCCCATCAGAAAGTTGGAGGATAACCGCTTGTTTTTTATGGGAATAAGGTGCATAGGCCCGTTCTTGGAATGGCCTTAGATGGCGGCGTAGGGAGGCCATAATGGCATTTTGATCGGACTTCATGTCGGTTCTTTTTCGCTAAGATACGGTCAAAAGACGAAAATTAACATCCTATTGTTTGATTTCTTTTGATTACGTGCGTACATTAGCAGTCCTGTTTAGCCGAAGTGGCGGAATGGTAGACGCAACGGACTTAAAATCCGTCGGTGAGCGATCACCGTGGGGGTTCGAGTCCCCCCTTCGGCACAGAACAGCAAGCGCGAACCCTAAAAGTCCGCGCTTTTTTTTGTTTTATACGGATCGGTATTCAGTTTCACATTGAGGCACGCCGGAGTCGGCTTCGCTGAAGATTAAGAACCGAATAATTGGTCACGTCATTTCCAGTGGAGTTCAACCATTTTCCAGAAGTGACCTCAAAAACAAGCGTTTCTCCTTGCAATTCATAGGTAGCGGTTAGGTAAAGCCCAGACACACCAAATAAATGAAACAACTTATTACCCAATAAATAAGCATCCAGAACAATCCCATCTCCCTCATCCAACCAATAATGCCCCTTTGTAGCGTCTGCTGTTTTCAGGGTATAGTCTTTCGTAATGGGATTTTTAGGCGATAGATAGACGGTTTTCCAACGCCATGAATTTGGTTCTTCTGCTGGATTAATCGTCATTTCCACGTCCAGACTGTCCTTTGTTGCTCCTTGGGAGTAGATCAGCATTTTTCCAGACCACTTGCCCACCCAAGACGTCGGGAAGTTTACCGTTTGTCCAAAGGTAGCGGTGGGGAACAACATTCCCGCCAGCAAAAGCGTCACAAAAGAATGTACCCAATGTATTTTTTGCCGCACAGTCATATCAGTTAAACCATTGTATTTTAATTGCTTACACATGAAATATTATGCCCTTGGGTTATCATTGGCTGTTATAAAATCATATAAGGGTTAAGTCCATAAGATGACTCAGGCCTTCTCAATTTTATCCGCTTCACGCAGCCCACTCCGGTACGCCCCATGCGCTGTTGAGAAATAATCCACTTCGGTATGTTCTCCGGCAAAGAATACCCGACCAGCAACGGCCTCTGCCAAAGACTCGAAATGTGCCATCTCTGTTCCTACGGCAGTGAAGGAATAAGCCCCAAAAGAATAGGGATTACTGTCCCATTTTGTACGGAGGAGGTTGGTGGGATTGGGAATACCCATTCCGTACAGATCCCGAAGGTGGGTCATAATTTCTTGGACAACCTCGGCATCGCTCATTTTTTCTGTTTCACGCCCGTATTCAGCATAAGCAAAGGTCATTAGGGCATTTACATTGGGGTGAAATTTCTTCACATTTACAAAATAATTAAACTTATCACGTTTTTCGGGGGTGTAAGAAATATATTGCACATCATCCCAGAAAGCCGTTTCCCACGTCAATAAAAACTTATTTACACAATTCATTCCCACCTTGTCAATGGCCGTTAATTTTTCGGTTGGTAGCGCAGGCAAAAATTGGATTTTTTTATTTTTTAATACGCCTAATGGAACCGAAACCAAAACATAATCAGCTTCTGTTATTTGGCCATTGTGAGTAATTTTAACAGCACTATTGGTATAATCTATTGCAGTAACCACTTGATTTAGCTGGACATTAAGCGCTTTTGCCAAGTACATCGGAATGGTATCGTACCCATTGGTCGAGATCACTTCTATACCGCCAAATTCCTCACCTTCATCGTATAATTGAGACGATAATTTGTCTAAATCGCCGGTATCAAACGTTAAATAAGTGGATAAGAAGAACTTCCAAAGCCGATTGTTTATTTTATCTGGATATTGCGAAGTAAAAACCTCTTCAAAGCTCTTGGAAGGATTTCCTTTATTCATCAACACCTCCAGCATCGAGTAGAATGCGTCTTCTGCATCGTCTAAGGTGGATGTTGGATACGCCTTTCCTCCTACATCATACACCTTCCGGCTGTCGTCGTTGGTATGGAAGGTCTTCATCCCTGCTTTTTCGGCTAATGTTGTGATGGGGTTGCCTTGAATGCCATGAATCCAGCTTGCGCCTTCATCAAAAGCGATACCCAAAGATCGGTTGCTGCGAAGCCTGCCGCCCACACGATCTTGCGCTTCGAGAATGATCACCTCGAAACCATTGTTTTTTAATTGTGTAGCGGCGGCAAGCCCTGAAATGCCTGCTCCTACCACCACAACTTTTTTTCCGTTTTTTGGCACTTCGTTATCACACGCAGAGAATAATGAAGGAGCAAATCCAACCAAGCCTAATTGCATGACTGTTTTTTGGACAAATGTGCGTCTGTTCACAAAAAATAGATGATTAATGTTTTTTGGGAAAGGATTAGGTTTTGCACCTCGAAAGATGCGTTTATCAAAAGGATATGACCTTCCATTATTTTGAAGGTTCTAAAAGCAAGTTGAACAAATTGGCGAGATAGGCTTTTAGGTTTCTACGATCCACTACATCATCTAAGAACCCTTTTTCGAGCAAGAA
Source organism: Rhodothermia bacterium (assembly GCA_017303715.1). Classification (GTDB taxonomy): domain Bacteria; phylum Bacteroidota; class Rhodothermia; order Rhodothermales; family UBA2364; genus UBA2364. The sequence goes on from JAFLBZ010000001.1 coordinate 147,290, forward strand.
TTCTGACCGCTGAAAGCCCTCTGGAAGGTCTTGTCCGATGGTTTCACGGATGACCCGTGGGCCAGCGAAGCCAATCAAGGCGCCCGGTTCTGCCAAGTTAATATCTCCCAACATGGCAAAAGAAGCCGAGACCCCACCTGTTGTCGGATCCGCCATAATGGAAACATAAGGCAGTTTATGCTCGGCCAGCACCGCCAGATTGGCACTTGTTTTGGCTAATTGCATCAGACTCAAGGCGGCTTCCTGCATCCGTGCGCCTCCAGAACGCGAAACGATGATAACCGGACTTTTACGTTCGACACCACGACGAATCACCCGCGTAAGGACTTCTCCTACGACCGAACCCATAGAGCCGCCGATGAACGAAAAGTCCATACAGCCTACCGAGACAGGGATACCGCCAATTTTGCCAAATGCGCCTCTTGCAGCGTCATTTAGTTGTGTTTTGGCTTTTGCAGCAACAATTCGTTTGTGATAAGGCTGTCGATCCACAAATTCCAAGACGTCTAAAGACGACAAGTGGTCGTCAAAAACCTCAAATTCGGCATCATCAAACAACATGCGGAAATAACTATCGCTGTCTAAGCCGAGATGAAAACCACATTTGGGACAAACATGCCATTCGTTGGCAAGTTGGCGCTGGCTCAAGACCTCGTTACAAGAAGGACAGTTTTTCCAGTAACCTTCCGGCGCGTCAATTGATTTGGTGCTTGCAGCGCTAATTCCTGTGGATTTACGACTAAACCAAGTGGCCATTATGGTATAATAGTTTAAGTTTGCAGGTCATATCAAGATTGCGGCGTTCGCTCGCGAATACTCCGAGAGGGCTTTGCCGCTGTAAATGCTTTATAATAGAACGGTTCTAAGTCCCGAATGGTTTGTGGGTCAACCTCTAAAAATTCCGTTATACAAGCCGCAATTGCACGCGCATTGGGATAAAAATCGGTATCAGGCAGGCATTGAATCGTTTCCAAACCGGCATTTTGAAGCGGTAATAGGCTTTTGGCCGCACCATCTCCCACCAACCACACCTTGCTGTCGTGGCGCTCCCGATTTCCCAGCAACCAATCTTGTAGGCGATCGGTGGTTAGTGCTATGGTTTCCCGCTCGCACACCAAGCCGTCTCCTTCCTTTCGGAAAGCAGCCGTATAGACCTCGTCTCGTCGGGCGTCAATCAGAGGGCACACCCAGTCATGAGCCGCCATTATCGGCAAAACCAATTGTGCCAAACCGTGTAAGGAATTTACGCCGATCAGCGGCTTTTCATGTGCAAATGCAATGGCTTTTGCTGTAGAAACCCCGATCCGTAGTCCGGTATAAGAGCCAGGGCCTACCGAAACAGCAATTCCCGTTACGTCCGACCATTCCGTTTCTGCAAAACGCATCACTTCTTTTACCATTTCGGGTAGATGTGTGGCATGGCTCCGCGAAAGGTTCAGGGTACATTCGGCCAGCAAGTTCTGTTCTTTTACAAGCGCAACGCTACAACGTGCAGTCGCGGTTTCGATGGCTAAAATTGTGGGCATGAGTTATGGGAGATTTAGCGAAAGATACGTAACAAACCTAAAATTTATCGGGTCTTGGCGCAACTTTTAAACTGGGACTTGAAATTTTAACACGGGGTTGTATCTTGCACTTGCTTCATGATTTAGTTGATTGATAGCGTTTACAATTCATTTCACCCATAAAGGAGAAACGATCTTATGAAAGTCTATGATGCAGATCATACGCGGAATATCGCTTTGGTTGGACACTCCGGCAGCGGCAAGACCACCATCGCCGAGGCCATGCTCTACAACGCAGGTGTCATCAACCGGATGGGCAGTGTTGAAGAAGGGAATACCGTCAGCGATTACCACAAGAGCGAACAAGATCGCCAAATGTCCATCTTTACGTCCATTCTACATACCGAATGGCAAGAACACAAAATCAACATTTTTGATACACCCGGTTATTTGGATTTTACAGGGGAAGTCATCTCCGCCTTAAAGGTGGTGGACACTGCTGTATTTGTCATTGATGGGGTCGCGGGCGTACAAGTCGGAACCGAAGTTGCATGGCAGTTCGCCAAGGATTTCGAAACTCCAGCCATGTTTCTAATTAATGCGTTAGACAAAGAAGAGTCCAGTTTCGAAGCCCGTATCGCTGAAATTCAAGAGCGCTTTGGCCGAGGTGCTGCCATTGTTCAAGTGGCTGCCGGACAAGGAACACGCTCCATCATTGATGTTTTGTTGATGAAGTACATCACCTTCCCTGAAGGCTCTCGCGAAATGGTGGTGCAAGACATCCCCGAACAGTTTAAAGAACGGGCAGATCAGCTCCACAATGAGCTAATCGAAAGCATTGCCGAAAACGACGAAGGGTTGATGGAACTCTATTTTGAAGAAGGAACCCTTACCGAAGACCAAATGCGCGAGGGCTTACATAAGTCTATGCTCAAACGGGAACTTTTCCCCGTTTTTGTATGCAGTGGCAAGTACAACATTGGCATTACCCGCTTCATGCAATTTGTGGACAAAACCTGCCCACGACCCTCCGAAATGCCCCCTCCGGCAATGGCCTCCGGCGCACCCATTATGCCCGAAGCCAGTGGCACACCTGTGGCCTTTATCTTCCGTACCATGGCCGAAGAACATGTAGGTGAGTACTCTTTCTTCCGTGTATATCATGGAACCATCGAGACCGGTATGGATTTGGAAAATGCACAAACCCGCGAAGTTGAACGCCTCGGACAAATTTATTCCCTGAATGGCAAACAGCGCGATACCGTTCAGAAAATTGTGGCCGGGGATATTGGCGCCGTCGTTAAACTCAAAAACACCCATACCAACAATACCTTGCGGGCTAAAGGGACGGAGTTCGAAATCCAACCCATTACCTTCCCAAACCCACGATTCGTGGAGGCCGTTGTAACCAATAAACAAGGGGAGGAAGACAAATTGGCGCAGGGCCTACATCGTTTACACGAAGAAGACCCGTCTCTGGTCGTGGTTCACGATGCAGATTTGCGCCAAACCCTGCTGGGAGGACAAGGCAATATGCACCTCGATGTTGCAAAAGACCGCTTACTCAACCAATTTAAGGTCGGTGTACAGTTCAAAAAGCCCAAAGTCGGCTACCGAGAAACGGTTACCAAACAGGCAAGGGCGCAATACCGCCACAAAAAACAAACAGGTGGCGCAGGTCAGTTTGCCGATATTTCGATGCTGGTGGAGCCATTGTTGGGGGAATTTGTCCCTCCGCCCGATATTCAGCCCCGTAATGTTGCCGTTATCGAAACTGCATGGGGATCCAAAATCGAATTTATTGACGCAATTGTAGGGGGCGTAATTGATATGCGGCGCTTTTTTGGTGCTATCCAAAAAGGGGTAAGCGAGCGCCTGCAAACCGGCCCAATGGCAGGTTATCCCGTTGGCGATGTGCGGGTAGTCATTTATTATGGCGGGATGCACGCCGTGGATTCTAACGAAAACGCCTTTAAGACTGCTGCAAAAATGTGCTTTATTCAAGCTTTTAAAGACGCCGCACCCGTACTCTTGGAACCAATCCACGAAGTAACTGTGACCGTGCCCGACATTTTTATGGGCGATGTGATGGGCGACCTTAATACCCGCCGCGCCCGTATATTGGGCATGGAATCCGTTGGCGCATTACAGGCAATAACGGCACTAACTCCTCAATCGGAGTTATACCACTATTCTACCGATTTGCGCTCAATCACTCAAGGACGCGGCATTCATAAAGAATCTTTCCATTCCTACGAAAATGTACCCCGTAACGAACAGGAAAAGATCATTGCCGCTGCCGAGAAAATCAAAGACGAGGAATAAACAACTCCTCTTTCTGCTTTCACAAACACCCTGCCTATATGGTGGGGTGTTTTTTTATGGGCATTTCCATCTCAACAAGGTCGAATCTGGCAGGGACTATAAATCATGTGTTTTAAACGTAAATAATGGAATTTGAATTGTTGTTATTAAAGAAGTTAACTCCTTAAAATTGGTCTCCGTTTTTCTATTTACGCATAAAATCCGCCAACAGATTTCGACTATGCGCAGCCACTATTTCTCGACATAGAAAGGCCCCTCAGCGATGAGGCTACCAAAGACTTCTCATAAAACACTATAACAAAATGTATTTAATAGACTTATACAAAATCAAAACATAGAATTCAATTTTCTTGCAACCCCTTTCAAACGCACCTATATTACAACTGCCCTTACTGAAGCCCTATAAATACCTTCAAATCCCTAAATAGATGTGTGCATCCATCGTACCCGATTTAACGTTTGGTGTTTTCCGGTTTGAAATCCGATGCACCACCCACCTTCACCTTCGGCCATTTGTAGCTTCGGTTTTTCGCGGTGCGCTTGGCGGGGCATTCAGAAGATGGACTTGCCTGACGCGCATAGAAAGTCGCAAGGACTATTTACTTCGGCCACTGTACTTCTATAGTATGCAAAACTTGGAACCTTGGCTTTGCGAAAACCTTTCCCGAGGCCATCACCCTCATCAATCGCAATACCCACTGGCAGTCCAAAAGGAGATACACCGCTCGGTTAGAAGCCGAATGAGAGAACGAGGGCTTTGTCGGAAAAATCACCTTCTCAGGAAATTTGGATCTTTTTGGCAAACCCTATTCGTCGGACAGTTTTTGCACTTTGGCCACGCCGCCATCTTTGGCTTAGGACATTCTACCTGATCTGTTTCCAATTTGAACCAAAGCACAACCTAAATCTTATAAAAACCCACCACCCCTCACCCATCGGATGCTCTACATCCGATCTGGTTTTTTCATGTGTTTTATTACATATTACACACCTAAAAATAATTTGATTAACATCTTATTTTATATGTTTGGGGGTTTACTTTGGGATATTTTTTTTTTATTTTACCATGGAGTAAGAAATAAAGTTTTGTATTTTTGTCTATCATTAATGGTTCTCTGACAATTTTTGTGGAAAGCGACTCCTCAAAGCCTTTTAAACGCTTTGAGAGGTGTTAGACACATCGAAATCATAAAAACTGTCAGAGAACCTCATTAATTTGACGTTCTTGACTTTACCGCTTATAATTTTTCTTATGGAAAGTTTATCATACACTTGTGAAGTTATAAGCCCCATGTTTCTAAATGGAGCAGACGGGGAGACACCGGAACTACGTCCTTCCAGTTTAAAGGGAGCCATGCGTTTTTGGTGGCGGGCTTTAAATGGTCATTTACAATTTACGGATCGAACAGAGACACGCAACGACAAGACCACTGTACTCAATACAGGCTTGAAAACCCGCGAAACTCTAATTTTTGGAGGCGCAGGCGGCGGCAAAGCAGCACAACGCAGTTCCTTTTCGATTCAGATGCGGCCCAAAGAGATGTCTGTAGAGCAAGAAGCTTTCGTACCCCATAAACAAAACATGAAAGCTAAAGCATTTAAGGTTGATTCCACTTTTGAGGTCATCTTTAGATTCCCAAAAGAGTATCGTGTCTGTGTGGTAGAAAACGGAAAGGAAATCGAAATATTTAACCAAGAGAAATTAGATGCCTTATTTCGACTCACGTGTATTCTTGGAGGCTTAGGAAAAAGAGTTCGAAGGGGAATGGGGAGCATAGGTATAGAAACTATATCATTGGAAAATATTTACAATTACATTTCTATTTTATCACCACACTACTCTATAAAAAACAACTCAATCATCAATACATTCAGAGGAGGGACGCCAAGCTATGGTTTAATTGAAAAAATTGAAATCGGGAACTCAACAGAGCTTAAGTCCTATCTTGAAAGAATAAGCTATGCCACACATACAATTAAGTTAAAATATAAAGAAGCATATGAAGTCTCTATGGGACATGCCTCTAAAGGGAGGTATGCATCTCCAGTATTTGCTTCTATTGGTAAAGGCTCATATATCCCTGTAATTACAACACTTAAATTAGCTCCTGAAAGGAACAAAGATATTGCAAGTTTGAGGATCCAAGACGAATTTAAAGACTTAGTAATTAAATAAAAGCTGTATATCATTATGCGTGAAGTAATTTCTAAAAAATTGCCATTTCAAATCAAAGATGTTCAGCTACAAAACTTCCGTGGCTTTGGTAATTTCCAGTTGGCGGCTATAGATACAGAAGATACAGAAGATACAGAAGATACAGAAGATACAGAAGATACAGAAGATACAGAAGATACAGAGCATAATATTTCTGCTTTGGTAGCAGAAAATGGAAATGGAAAGACAACAATCCTTGACATTATTTCTGAGTTATTAAATCTCTTTCTATTCGAAACGATCCTTGAAGCAAATTATGTTCCGAATATAAAACCTTCAGATATTAGGAATGATTCATTAGTTGCCAATGGCTCAATCAAGATTCTTGCTGAATATTACACTCATAACACTGATATATTAGAACTTTGCTCTAATATAATAGAACACATTTGTAGTATTGAATTTATAGTTGATATTTTGTCAGAGCATTCTAATCAAATAGCCTCTATCAAAGCAGAATTTGATAATACTTGGAGACTTCTTTTCACAATTAAAGATTTAATTTCATTTGAAGATTCAATTTCATTTGAAATTGAATCAACTGCTGATATTAGTAACAATCTTTCAAATATTCAATCTAAATATGTTAACATTTCATCAATTGAGATTTGCGAATATATTAACAGTAAGTGGGTTCCACTTTTTGATCTAATTGAACCGACTAATAAAAGAAATGAAATTGAATTAAAGTTTGAACTTAACAAAAACAATTTTAAGGTAACAGATGAATTTACGAAATTCACCTTCAACTATAACAATCAAAAGGCCACAAAAGAACAGCACTTACCCGAAGTATCAAAACTGAAAGATAATCTTGAAAGAAATATTGGTAGTTTGTGGGCTTATAATCTATCTCATAAATTTAAACCTCAAGATATTGTATTTATTTACCAAGGAGATATGCCAATTACAACTACCCATCAAGACCTTAGATGGAAAGAAGAGTTGAGTATAGCTGATGTATATTTAAACACCTTAAACAAAGATCGTTTTATACTCTCTGATTTCAATGATTGGCTATTTTCACTTTGGATTGACAATAAAAACATGTTCGAATCTATAAAGGAGATCATTATTGATTTTCTAAATGTAAATATTTTTAATAAATACACTTCTTTGTTTTTTGAAAAAAATTATTTAATGATTAAAAAGAGCACAACTACGTCTAAAGGAGGGGATTCAGAGATATCTTTTGAGATACACAAACTATCTACTGGCGAGCTGCACTACATAGGAATTATCGGGGAATTATTAATGAAATCATCACCGTTTATCAAAGTTAATTCTGAAAATATAAAAACGGATTTAGAAAAACTCTCAGGAGTTGTTCTTATTGATGAGATAGATATGCATCTACATCCGCAGTGGCAAACGCATATTTGCGAAAAGTTAGAAAGTTTTTTTCCAAAAATACACTTTATTTTATCAACACACAGCTTATATGTAATTAATAATATTCCCGCAAAAAATATCTACATATTAAACGATTTCACTAGCCAAAATGCCCCACGATCTTATGGGCAGCCTATTGAATTTATCTCTGATGAAATAATGAATACACGTACATCTGTTTTTAAGGAAGACTTCAATGACATATACCAACATATTTCTAATAGAAAAATTGATAAAGCCGAAAATCTTATTGCTGAAATTGAGAATAAAATTCGAAAGTACGAATCCGACTCTAATCTAACTAATTCTGAATTAATCAAACTAAAATCCATTATTGATAGAATCAAACTATTAGAAAAATGAAAAACATTACAAAAAAAGAAGAACCAGTTGAATTTAAGAACTGGAAAGAAAACGAAGAAACCAAGTGCGCCATAAAAAGATATACCGATAACAAAGATGCCCAAGGCTTGTGGGATTATTTCCCGTCTTCACCTGAAAAGGAAGATAAAAAAGATTTAGATATTAATTATTATTCCAGAGCAGAACTTAAAGAGTATATAGCAAGTGAGCAAGGATATATTTGTTGCTATTGTAATTGCGAAATAAAAGAAGATTTATCCAAATATAACATTGAGCACCTTATTCCAAAATCAACAAACATTAACCTTACTCTTTCATATGAGAACCTTGCACTTTCGTGCGAGAAAAACGAAACTTGTAACAAAAAAAGGGGAAACATTTGTTTACCAATATTGCCAACCGATCCAAACTGTGAGCTATCTTTCCGTTATCAATTAGATGGGAAAGTAAATCCAAATTATAAAGAAAATCAAGAGGAATATAAGCCTCTTGAAAAAATGATCGAAGATACATTAAATCTAAATAATACATCGCTTAAATTAGATAGAAAACAAGTGATAGAAGGATATATTTTTGACAGTGGAAATACACTTTCAAGTGAAGATTTAGAAAAAATAAAAAACAAACTGTCTGAAAAGAACAAAAAAGACGACAAGTACAAATATAAAGAATTTTGTAGTGCAATTATTTCTTGTATCAATCAACTAATTTAATATATGCCGCACCTATTTACATTCACAATAAGCCCAGTTCAATCCTTCATTGAACAATCAAGGAAAGTAAAGGACTTACTTTCTGCAAGTAGGATTCTAACCCGACTTATTGAGGCGGGGATGAAAGAGTTTTTATCCAAAACCAAAGACGCTAGCGAATGTAGGATTATTTATCCTGCTTACGAAGAGAGATTCAGCAACACAGACAAGTCTTATCCCAACATCTTTAAAGCAATTTTATCAGGCAAAGTATGGTCTAATGAACAACTTCTCGATATAGGCCGTGCTGTAGAGGCTACCGTTAGGGAATCACTACGGCAAATTGCAATTAATTTACTTGAAGAACATACACGAGAAGGAAGCGCTATTTTAGAAAAGCAATATGATTTGATCATGAGCCAGTCTAATCCTGTAGAGGGCAGTAACGCAACGGCTCAGTTCTTTCAGCAACTTAAGAACTTCCCTGAGTGTTATTGGGTCTTTGAGTCCTATACTGATCAAGAGGGGTATGCAGACGCTGATATAAAACTGAACAGGTCTCTTGCCGCAATCAAGAACCTTAAAACTTTCGATCAGCTTCATGAAGAGCCAGGAAGAAAATGCAGCCTGACAGGAACAGCTAATGCCCTATTTTTTAAAAAAGAAGGCAAACTTCCTTCATATGCAATCAATGAGCCGATTAGATTATATAGTAGCCAAGTAGAAGCAGGAGAAGGATTGTCTGCTTTAGGTTTCCTGAAACGTTTTTATTCTTCTATTCCTCCAACAGCGTCAACAGCAGAGGTTGCCTTGTGGGATGATATTTGCAGCATATCAAATGAAAAATTCCAAGACTTACTCACCGATGAGCGTTTTGATCACCAAATGCTATACGAGGAGAATAGAAACCAAATTCCCGATAAGTTAAGACCAACATTTAAAAAGCTCTTAGAGGAGTCCAAGACTGGATTTAATACTAAATACTATGCCGTGATTCACTTTGATGGCGATCAGATGGGAAAATGGATGTCAGGCGAATATCTTCAAGATGGAGCAGACCTGTCAAATTTTCAAAATGAATTATCCAAACATATAGCAAAAATGGCAAATGACGTACGCTCGATGCTCAATATAGAAACTGGGTTTAATAGAAGTGAAAAGTTTGGTGGCTATACGGTATATGCAGGAGGTGACGATTTTCTGGGATTGGTTAATCTACAGAGTTTGTTTGGTTTTTTAGAAAAGATACGAATCTCTTTTCACACCTTAAATACAGAGATCGAACACAGCCCTTATATTCAACTAAAAGAGCCTAAAAAGATTACTTTTTCAGCAGGCATTGTCGTTGCTCACTACAAAACACCGCTTTCAGAAGTCCTAAAACAAGTTCGGGCAGCCGAAAAATATTCTAAAATAAATGGACGAGATGCTTTTACATTTAAAATCCTGAAACACTCTGGCGAAGTTCACCAATCCACATTTAAGTGGGGAGTTGATGATGTAAATCTTAAAGCCTTAAAAAACATAACGGATGCCTTAAAACAAGAGAAGCTAACCAATACTTTTATCCAACAATTAACCAAAGATCTTCAATATTTATCTGGTTACTCTTTTAAAAGCATTGATGATCAACAAATGGAAGCCTCTATAAATGAGATAGTCCATGTCGAAATTCCACGCTTAATTAAGCGATCCAATCCTTCAAAAGAAAACAACATAGCTAACCTCATAAAACATATTCAACAATTATGGGAAACAGGTGAAGAAGAAACACATAAAGAAAAACAAGTCACTAATTTTATTCATGCCTTACATACGACTGATTTTTTAAGCCGGAAGCTTTAATCTTTATTTAAACAAACATTATGGCACGTATTACAATTACAGCACTTGATACCTTATTCTTTAGAGATGGGAAACCTTTTTCTAAAGGAGAAGAGACTTGGGCAGACAGCACATTTCCACCACCACCTTCGGTACTCTATGGTGCGATTAGCACATGGTATATTGAACAAAAGAAGGGATCGGATGCTGCAACACCGTTTGATCTTTTAGTCGAAGAAAGTAAAAAGATAGAAATAAAACATATCTTTTTAGAAATTGAACATAAAGGAGTTTATGTGCCCTTGCCTTTAGACTTGATGCTGGCGGAAGAAAAAAACAAAGAATTAACTGTAACAAAAATGCGACCAATAGCTAAACCAATCTCTCATTTAGATGGTTTACTTTTTAATAATTTGCCGATTGAATCAGTACTCACACCTGATGAAAAACTATCTTCAAAGCCAGTCACAAATGGTTTAATTGCCATCGAAGATATTACTAATTATCAAAAAATCGAAAAGCCTGACACGCTAAGGCTAATGCCCCTTATTAAGAGTGAGCCTAAATTAGGGATTTCTATTTCAAAAAAACTACAAAGTGCTGCTGACGGTAATCTCTATCGCGTTGACCTAAAACGCCCTCTGGGTGTTAGCATTGTTTTGGAAGTTGAATTTCCAGACTTCCCTTTTCCACCGTCTTCTGAACATATCATCAAATTAGGGGGCGAAGGACGCTTTGCAAACATGAGTTTAGACCATAACCCAGAGCCTATCTCTATCAAGCCTCCCACCATTCAAAGTGATGGCTTTTTTAAACTTTATCTCTCTACTCCAGCATTTTTCAAAGACGGTTGGAAGCCCGACCTCATACCTTTTGGTTTTTCTAAAGAAACCAGACTGATTGCTGCGGCTGTAGGACGACCTCTACATATTGGTGGATTTGATATGCGTTACCAAAAACCCAAACCCATGAGACGCGCCGTCCCTGCTGGAAGTGTGTATTATTTTCAAACACCTTCTCCAGAAGCCATTACCAACATACATGGAAATACGATATGCTCAACAAAAGTTGACTGTAATCAAGGCTTTGGCATTGCTTATGTTAGCGCACTTTAAATCTTTAATTAACCATCACCTATGAAAACCATTATCACAACTGTTGGAACATCTTTGTTCAATAATTACCAAAAGAAAGAGGTTAGTGAACTTTTTGACCGTTACTATTCGCCTATTGACGTTTCTCTCAAAAGATTCGATAGTCTTAATGCAAATTCAATTTATTCAGAAGTACATGCTTCTCATATAGAAAAAATTTCCAACAACATTAGAAACTGGTATAAAAGACTAAGCGACTTAGAACCCGACTCTACCTATAGGCAATACCCATCTGCTGAAATTTCCAGTTGTATCCAAATTGCCGAAGAAGCCCAAGAAGAAGATTTTCGTATTCACTTGATTGCTACGGATACCTTGCTGTCTGTTCTGGCTGCGGAGTTAATTACTGTTTGGTTTGAACAAAACTTAAATGGCGCTACGAATATAAAAGAAGTTCTTTTTCAAAGACACGAAAAAGATGAGATTGAAACAAGCCAATATGTTATATCTAAACTGTCTATTCAATCCCAAGAAGAATATGAAGAAGGATTACTGAACTATATAGATAAAATTAATACGATAGTTAGTAAAAATAAAAAAGAAAGAAAAAAATGTATTCTAAACATTACTGGTGGATATAAGGCCCTTATACCGATTGCAACAGTATATGGTCAAGTGATGGATATTGAAATTAAGTACTTATTCAATGATGAAAATATGAACATTATTACAATACCTCAGCTTCCTTTTGCATTCAACACAGATATATATGAACTATTCTTCGATTTCATTAATAGTCAAAAAATCGCAGAAGGCAAGGATAGAACAGATGGAGATAAAAAACTAATAAATGTTCTAAGCAATCAAAAGATAATTAACCCTGAAACCTTAGAACCAACCTCAATAGGTAAAATTATAAAAACAAAAATAGAAAATAGTCATAATGATCAAAAAACAATCACAGGAAGAATTGTTGAATTACTAATCAGTGAACACCTTCACGCTGAACATAAAACTCTAACTAATAGAAATTATAATATTGCGAGAGGTTTAAAATTTTCATGGGACAAACCAAACTCCAGATTTTACTATAGCTACAAAGATGACTACGAAAATTTTGAAATTGATTTTCAAATTTCACACGAAAATATAAATAAAATCACAGAGTTAACATGGATAGAAGTAAAACCGTTAACAAATTCAGGATTAAATGGTTTGCTTAAGCAAATAAAAATTCGTACAGATTTTTTACTTGAATTTAAAACAGAATTTAATGTAACAATATTTAAAATTATTCTTTACACAATCAGTCTTTCTCTAAAACACAATCAACAATTACAAAACATTATTAACTTGTTTAATGATCGTAATATTAAATACGAAATACAATACATCATTATTCCAATTACAAAGAATGGACTACCTAATGAAAAGGAGCTATGCGAACAAAAAATAGAACTACTTAACGAATTACCATCATTTTAAACCATAACCATCATGTATAGAACAGCAAACCCGATGTTCCTCATCTGTGAAAGTCCCACACATGTGGGAAGCGGGTCAGATGTAGGCATTATTGACCTTCCTATTCAAAGAGAGCGTCACACCGACTACCCTAAATTTGAAGCAAGTAGTATTAAGGGCAGCATTCGTGAAGCCTTTGAGCGAAAATTTCCTGCACCAAATCAAATAAATGATGATCTTTCGAGTGACCTGCAAAGTGAGTGGGTCAAAATCCATCGTGTATTTGGATACGATAGCAACAACAAAGCCTTGGAGAGATCGCTAAAAAAGGTAAAAGTACAAAATGCTGAAAACAATACGGGAACGTTAAGTTTTGCCGGATCACTTGGCTTTAGCGATGCCAGAATTTTGTTTTTTCCGGTCAAGTCTATGAAAGGGGTATTTGCTTGGGTTACATGCCCATCCGCCTTAAGTACCTTTTATAAAGAAGCAAAAATGGCAAGCATATCCAACTTAAAGGAATTACAATCTCTCAAAGAAGTTGATGTAGAACCAACAAACGCCATTACCATGCCATCAACCCGGTTAGGCATTGCAGAAAAAATTGTACTTGAGGAATTTACCTTTAGTTTGCAAGAAGAGGTTGGTCTTGAAGAATCTTTTACATGGCTTGCCAATCAACTATTCTCCGAAGAGGATCCAAGACGTGCTAAATTTGCCCGTGATGTCGTCATTTTACATGATGATGACTTCAAAGACTTTGTCAACCTTTCAACAGAAGTGATTACCCGAACCAAAATCAACAATCAAACGGGAACTGTGGAGAAAGGGGGCTTATTTACCATTGAGTACCTTCCAACCGAAACGATTCTATATAGTTTAGCTCTTACAGCACCTGAATTTACGGAAACTCAAAACGGGCTTAAAGAAGAGGATGTCTTTAATTTCTTAACCCAATTACCAGACTATTTCCAAATTGGTGCTGATGCCACTTTGGGGAAAGGTATCGTTCGCCATAAAATCTTAAGAGGAGGTATATCATGAGTTCAACCATTCCCACGCTTGAACGCGGACGCGCTACTGCGGCCTATAGCGCAGTTTACAAGATCAAAGATCGAGGTAAGGTCAGCAAAGAGTATAAGTCTTATGCGAAGAAGTTACCCATGATGATTAAAACCAATGGGCTTGGTCCTGCGCTTACGTTTGCTTGGTCAAAAGGCTCCAATAAAACCGAATCTGCTTGGGGATTGCTTTTCAGTCATATTCGAGAATGGTTAACCCATTCTCAAAACAAGCACTTAGTGCCTCAATATCAACCCGGGCAAGAATTTATTCAATACCTTATCGGCTTAAATAGCTTTGAATATAGGGCAATTGCTATTGAAGTTTTGGCTTATCTGGGTTGGGTCAAACGGTTTGTAGATGGTTTAATTGAAGGAGAAGCCGACGATTTATAATCTCTATTTTTGGGAGTATTTAACATGGAAAAAGGCACTTTACTCATACAACCCACCAAGAAGGGGTATGCAGCAAGGATTCGATTTACAAAACGTTCAGGTCAACAATCTGAATTGATTGTTACGTCATTCAAGCCAACCCAAGAACACTTTGAAAAATACCACGATCAGCCTTGCGATTTTTTAAGGGATAACGGGAGCCTCACAACGCTCATTGCACATGATGGCTCATATTTGGTGGGTAAGATCGTAGTGGCGGATGCAAAGAAAACGCATGGAAATTCCGACAGTGCATATGTCGAACAGAAAAAGAGATACCCAGATGCTTTTGATCCTCATCAAACGAAACTACCTCAAGACACCCGCAATGCACTCAAAAACATTGCTTCGCCCGACAACTTTGCTCTTAAGTTTTCGCAAGCTGCACGTTTTGATGAGAAACATTTCTCCTTTTATAAAAAGGATAAAAGAAGCGACAAAAGTTACTTAATTCAAGCGAATTATGGTGATACATCTTTTGAAGCATTGGTTAAACGTTCTGAACAACAAGCAAAAGTCTTGTTCAAAGCCAACAATGTGGTTGTAAAGACCTATAAAATAGACTGGCGCTACATACAGGGACTTGGTGGAGCATCTGTATATGAAGTTGGAATGACCTTGCATCCTGTTTATGGATTCCCTTATGTGCCTGCAAGTGTCATAAAGGGGATTGTCAGGAGTTGGATTATTACGAATGCTTTTTCCAAAAACGGGCTTCCCTCGGAAAAAAATGCGCTTTTAGATCCTACTTTTTGTGATATTTTTGGATGTCCTACAGAATCTTATTATAAAGAGGCACGGAAGGGAAATGTCACGTTCTTCGATGCTCTCCCACTTAATGCCCCTGAAATTGAGGTGGACATTATGAGTCCACATTATGGGGGTTATTACGGCGATTCTACAGGCAAGGTACCTCCCGCAGATTACTTAAGAGTGATACCTGTACCGTTTTTGGTTATTACCAATACCTCTTTTCGGTTTTTGATGGCATCTCATGAATTGTCCTACATCAAAGAGAAAAAAATCCAAGGTCAAACGTTAAGTGGATGGTTTGACGATGCCTTGAGAAATCATGGTATTGGTGCTAAAACCGCACTCGGTTATGGGCTTATGAACCCTGCCCCCCATGCTTCTTAATCTATCCAATCATCCTTATGCGACTTGGCAGGACGTACAGAAGGCAGAGGCGGAGAAGCGTTTTGGCGCAGTGATGGACTTTCCTTTTCCGGCGGTAGATCCGGCATGGTCTTCTGAGGCCGTGTCGGACTTGGCGAAATCGGTGGTGGAAGCAATCAAGCCCATGTCTCCTTCGGCCATACATGTAATGGGAGAAATGACCCTCACGTTTACCCTTGTGGCGCTATTTCAGGCGGCGGGATTTGCCTGTGTGGCCTCTACCTCCGAGCGTTTGGTACATGAAACTGCGGATGGAAAAAAAGTGGTTACGTTTACCTTTACACAATTCAGGGCATATCCTCGACTTTCTTATGGGGATTAGCAAAATTCGGCTAAAAAAGCAAGACGAATAACCTATCGAATCCAAATGAAACAAGTTGGTAAGTTGCATATTTTGCAATCCAAAAATGGATCAAATAAAAATGTTTATCGAACTGATTACAATAGCATCCCCATTTCTTCTTGACCGTTTAGAAAAAGATGGTTCTTTATTGAAATTCCATCTGTATTTTTGAATGTAAAGACGCTAAGAATGGTTGTTTTTTTTTCTTTCCGCTGTACCGTCACTGCGTACTTTTTTAAAACTAAGAAGGAGCAATTTCAACTTGTCTCCCGCACTTAAAAGTAGTGTCACCTTATATTTTTCCAAGAGCGATGATCCTATTTATTTTTTAGAGGAATACACCAATACCAACGTAAGTCACTTAGAACCATTTTATTATTCTCATTAGTGTTTTAACGTTTTAATTTTCAATGTTATTACTACAAGCGGCTTGATACCTATTTTTCAACTTTTGTCTTGCCTTGTCTGTGGTAAATGACCAATCAATCTTTATAGCCAAATCGTTGCGATTGCATTGCCATGCCAATACTTCTTGTTCTAAAATCTCTTTCTGACCTATTCTATGGTCTAAACATTGACGGGAAAGTGCAGAAAATTCTATCTCTGCCATATTTAACCACGATCCGTGTTTAGGGGTGTAATGAAATTCAAGTTTGCGGCTCAATGCGCTCGCTTGGTCAAGGGGCAAGTTCTCGTAAAATGAACCTTTACTATGAGTAGCGTAATTGTCTTGAACCACACATATTTTCTTCTTATCTGGGTAATGAGTGGTCACTAACCAGTGCATAAATTGGGCATAATCGTTTCGCTTTTTCGTTTCGGTTACTTGTACATAACGTTGTCCTGTGTCTATGTCATAAGCTAATAAGACATTGCACACCCCATTACGAAGGTATTCACAATGTTCTTTGGCTGTTTGATTCGCTTTCGGTGGTAAAGGCGCTAAGACTTCGCCATGTAACACACAGGGTCGCTCGTCAAAACAAATACGAGAAACGTCAGCTTCAACTTCTTCTTGATACAACGTTAAAACATCTTCCATACAGGCTATATAATCTCCTGTAATTGTGCCAAAACACCATTGTTGTTTTAACCAAGGTTTAAGGTGGCTTTTTTTAAAACGGAGGCAATGGCATCTTCCGAAATCGAGTCGATGTATTCTAATTTTACCAACTGTTCGGCAATCAGTTTCAGAGTCCATCGTCCGCGCCCTTGTATGGGAGCAGAGCAAGCAATCGCGGTAATGTGTGCTTCTATTTCAGGCGTTACTTTTCTGGGTTGTCCTGATCTCGGTTTTTCAGTCAAAGCAGCATTTAAGCCTTCTTTTTCATAACGGTTTAAGGTCTGATATACTCTTGCTACACAGACACCTAAATCGGTGGCAATGTCTTGGGCATGTTTGCCTTGAGCATTATCCCGTAAGATTTGGCAGCGAATAATCGTACGGCTGGAGTGAACTCCTTTTTTTAACGTATTGTGGATCACAACAGCATCGTTGTCTGTTAATTTGATCTTTTTATAAGGCTTGCTCATCATATTTTGTGTTTAAAGTGGAAATGTCTCAAGATACCAATTTAAATACAAAAACTAAAACGATGGAACATTAGGTAAAGAAGCGGGTTTGTAGCATTTCGGCAAAGCCAACATTAATGGCATACATACGATAATAAGAAGGAACTTGTCCCAACTTGAGCCGTTTTTGTCGTTAATAAAACCCAGCGATATGTCCAAAAATTCCAGTACCAAGCCATTGGTTGAAATCACCTTACCTGTCGAGGGCATGACTTGTGCTTCGTGTGTTGCCCGCATAGAACGAAATTTGAACAAACAGAAGGGCATTACGGAGGTACGGGTAAATTTGGCTACAGCACAAGCAAACATCTTATTTGATCCACAAGAAATCATGCGGGATCAGATGGTTCATACCATTGAAAAAACAGGCTTTACCGTTCCAGACCTTACAGAGGACGTGGCTCCACACAGCGCCTTTTTCGATGATGAGTCGGGGGATTATCAGAAGCGTTTTTGGGTTGCCTTGTGTTTTTCGCTTCCGGTATTTGTCATCTCAATGGCGCATGGGGCTTTAGATTTTCCGCAAGTTAACCTTGTTTTGTTCCTCCTCACCACACCTGTCGTTTTTTGGAGTGGAGTACCTTTTTTTAAAGGGGCTTGGCGGGTAGGTCGGCATGGTGGTGCAGACATGAACACCTTGGTTGCCTTGGGTGTCAGTGCCGCTTATTTATTCAGCGTCTATTCCATGTTTCAGCCAATGGCCTTGCATGCGGTGGGAGCACACCATACCCAAGTTTATTTTGAGGCTGCGGCGGTCATCATCACCCTACTCCTTTTGGGTCGGTGGCTGGAGGCCAAGGGCAAGCAAAAAACCGGACAAGCGGTACGTGGCTTGATGGATTTGGAGCCGCCCACGTCCCTCGTGCGCCGATATGAAGGCATAGTAGAGGTTCCTTCTTCCAAATTACAAGTGGGCGATGTGGTTTTGCTCAAGCCCGGCGCTCGGATTCCCGCGGATGGCGTGGTGGTGGAAGGACAAGCTGCGGTGGATGAAAGTAGCTTGACAGGAGAACCCATTCCTGTCGAGAAAAGCCTTGGCAGTGCAGTGCGATCGGGCACGGTTCTGCTGAGTGGGGCCTTGCAAATGGTGGCCACACAAGTTGGGGCTATGACCACCTTACAGCAAATTATCCGGCTGACCAAAGAAGCGCAAGGACGTAAAGCCCCCATACAGCGATTGGCAGACCAAATCGCTGCGGTATTTGTACCGATCGTCATCTTTATTGCCTTGGTTACTTTTGGCATCTGGTACGTATTTGGCCCCACGCCCGAACTCAAAACGGCGCTTTTAGTGTCGGTATCGGTGCTGATTATCTCTTGTCCTTGTGCATTGGGCCTTGCAACACCAGCAGCCGTAATGGCTGGTACGGGTTGGGCAGCCCGAAATGGTGTCTTGTTCCGAGGTGGCGATGTTTTAGAAAAACTCCACCAAGTAAAAACGCTTATTTTGGACAAAACGGGAACCCTGACCCTTGGTAAGCCACATCTAACGGCTGTCTGGACTGTGCGGGAATGGGCGGAAAATGACCTTTTGTCCTATGTAGCTGCCGCCGAAAACTTCTCCGAGCACCCGCTTGCCAAAGCGGTGATCAACGAAGTAGCCTCCAGAAACCTCGTGCAACGGACTGCCACAAACTTTAACAGCGAAACTGGCGGCGGTGTAGAGGCTGTGGTGGAGGGGAAACAAGTTATGGCTGGACGGGCCACTTGGTTAGAACAAAATGGTGTCAAAATTCAGATGGAACACCATGCGGAACATCGGGCGCAGAGCAAAATATTTGTTGCCATAGACCATGTTTTTGCCGGTGTCCTCTTCTTAAACGATCCCTTAAGACCGGAGGCCAAAGAAGTGGTTCGCGGACTTAAACAAAATGGTATTGAAGTGGTTTTGGCAAGTGGCGATTTAGACGAAGTTGTACAAAATATTGCGTCTCAGTTGGGAATACGAACCTACTACGCCCGTGTTTCCCCTTCCGAAAAAGCACATTTGGTGGCAGAACTCCAGACAAAAGGCCCTGTAGCCATGATGGGCGATGGCGTTAATGACGCTCCCGCGCTTGCAACAGCGGATGTGGGTATTGCCGTAAATTCCGGAACCGACATTGCGATGGAGGCTGCTGGGGTTACCTTATTAAATGCCGATCTCAAAACACTTTTTACGGCTTTTAAAGTCTCCAAAGCAACCATGAACATCATCCGGCAAAATTTATTTTTTGCTTTTATATACAATATCATCGGAATTCCCTTGGCCGCTGGCGTATTTTACCCGTTCTTCGGATGGCTCCTTAATCCCATGATAGGATCTGCGGCTATGGCTCTTTCCAGTGTCTCGGTCTTGAGCAATAGCCTCCGATTGACCAAAATGAGAACCTAAACCATCACCATTAAACCACACAAATAATGAAAGCGCAAATACAAATCGAGGGTATGGGATGTAATCACTGCATCGGTGCCGTTAGAGAAGCCCTTGGCGCACATCCAGAAATTGCCGTAACATCGGTTGAGATTGGAAAAGCCATTGTTACTTTTGATGAAAACCAAATTTCTCAAACCATTATCCAGCAAGCCATTGATGATGCCGGATACGAAGTGAAGCGGTTTGATAACATCTCATAACACCATTTTTCGGTGTTTATCTAAAACCCATTAAACGGTTATACGCCGTCGAGACTCAACCTCTAATGAAACTTTCATCCATACACGTTTATCCCGTAAAATCGTTGGCAGGACGTGCCCAAACAGAGGCATACGTCACACGCCGCGGATTACAGATGGACAGGCGGTGGATGCTGGTGGATGAAGATGGAGACTTCCTCTCGCAGCGAGAATGTCCGGAAATGTGTTTGATCCAAACGTCCTTCAAAAACAACAACCTTAGACTTACCTTTGACCGAGAAACTTATACCATCCCACTAAACCTTCCTCTACAAGCCGAGCGATTATGGGCTACCGTCTGGGGAGACGAAGTGGAGGTACAAATGGTGGATGAAACCGTGAACAAGTGGCTTTCCGATATTCTTGGAACCGACTGCCGATTGGTCTATATGCCCGACACCAGTAAACGGTTGGTCAATGAAACATTTGCCACACACGCCGATGACCATGTCAGTTTTGCAGATGGTTATCCCGTTTTACTCACCAACAAAGCCTCATTGAACCTTCTTAACACACAATTAGAACGGCCAATTGGCATGGATCGTTTTAGGCCAAATTTGGTGGTATCGGGATTTGAGCCTTTTGCAGAAGATCAATGGAAGAAAGTGATCATTGGGGATATCCCCTTTGCCGTTGTGAAACCCTGTGAACGATGTAGCGTCATCACCATAGACCCACAAACAGCAAAGCGTGGTAAAGAACCCTTGCGAACACTGGCAAAGTTTCGTAATATCGAAGGTAAAGTAACGTTTGGACAAAATCTGATTCCGCTTAGAGAAGGCTCCCTCCGCCTTGGCAGTACTGTAACCGCAACCGTTAAGTAAAATTAGCTTTACTTACCTTTTTTCTTGTCTGTGGGAAATGGTCATCATTCCCCTCGTTCTGAGCACCCTTATTTAGAGTTTACATGAGCGCGCCTATTCAAAATATAGATGCAGAACTGCTTGCCCATTATTGTAAGGCAATGGGGCATCCGGTTCGAATTCAAATCATTAACATCCTCAAAGACACCGAGCAATGTGACTGTGGGGATATTGTAGATCAGCTACCACTTGCCCAATCCACCGTAAGCCAGCATTTAAAGGTGCTGAAAGATGCCGGTTTGATTCGGGGAAACGTGGTTGGAACCCGAACCTTGTACTCTTTAAACCCAAAAGGACTGACCCACTTTAAGAAAATCGTGGATCATTTCTAATACGCCTATGTCGCCACCGATTTCCTTTTCGGAAGCACGTAAACGGGTTATATCAAATATTCTCCCACAACCAACCGAGACGATTCCGCTTGAAAAAAGCATCGGGAGAACCTTGGCTGTTGCGGTATCGGCACAAAATGATCTCCCGTTGTTTGACAACAGCGGCGTGGATGGCTTTGTGCTTCGACTCGACGGCTTGGTAACAGGTGCAGCATTAAAGGTTTTTGGTACTATTGCGGCTGGAGAGGTATGGGTTGGTGATTGGCCAAGAGGGACGTGTTTACGCATTATGACGGGAGCGCCAATCCCACATGAGGCCGAAGCAGTCGCAATGGTGGAGTGGACTTCACCATTGGCAACGGACGTTATACGCCTAAACCAATTACCGCAACGAGGGGAACACATCCGAAAAAAAGGTAGTGACCTCAAAAAAGGCAGCAAAATTGCAGAATCCGGCCAGAAAATAAGCCCCGCGCTGTTGGGTGCTTTTGCATCTCTGGGCTTGGACAAGATTGAGGTCTTTCAACAACCGCGTGTAGCCATATTAACCACAGGTAACGAAGTTGTGGATCTCCAAACGCCCCTGACGCCCGGAAAAATCCGGAATACAAGCCGTTACCTCTTAGAAGGCATGGTCTCAGAAGCAGGCGGCACAGTGGTTTGGTGTCAACATGCAAAGGACGATGTCCAAGAACTTCAACACCGACTACTGGCAGCCTTAGCGGATTCAGACATCTTGGTGATTTGCGGGGGCGTTTCGGTAGGGGATTACGACTTTGTAAAGCCCGTTTTGCAATCGCTCGGCTGGAAAGCGATTGTGACGGGTGTACGCCAAAGACCGGGAAAACCATTCTCTTTTGGACGATTGGGGGACAAATTGGTCTTTGGATTACCCGGAAATCCCGTTTCTACGGCAGTATGTTTCGATCAGTACGTTCATCCGGCCATGCGTGCCATGATGCAGCAAAAACCTAATTTCAGAACCATGGAGTGGGCAAATTTAACCACTGGGGTTTCAAAAGTCGCACACTTGCATCATTTTGTACGTGGTGTTCTTTGGTGTGACGAATTGGGGCAAAACCACGTAACGCCTACTGGTCCACAAGGCTCTCACGTTTTTGTATCAATGGTGCAAGCAACTTGTTTGATTCATCTACCGGAAGGCCCAGATTATCTTGAAGCCGGAACCATTGTGGCGGTCGAGCGGTTGACTTGAGAAAGTCTATGCCGTATGACCGAAGACAACCTGACGGATTTAACGCCTTTTCTCCCTAAAACACTATTGGATCCGGGAAATTTAAGGCAGGCAGAATTGGTCTTGCAGTCCAAACGTATTCCGTACCGAATCACAAAAGAGGGTGAAATGGGACGGCTGTGGGTCCCAACAGCATTTTCCAATTCCGCCATAACGGAATTAAATGGTTTTTTGAACGAACAGCCCGTTGTAACCGAAAAATCACCGGCATTGGGAGAAGGAAAAGGTTTTGAACCTATCTTAATGGCCATTGCGGGCTGGATTTTTTTTCACCTTTTTGTACACCAAGCCCATCACGCTTCTTGGATTCCGCTGGGTGCTGCGCAAAAAAGTGAAATCATCGCTGGTTCATGGTGGCGTGCCCTTACGGCCCTAACGCTTCATGCAGACGCACAGCATCTTCTGGGAAACATGCTCTTTGGCGGATTTATCTTTTTTTGGTTAAGCCGCATGGTGGGCAATGGCATGGTCTTTTTTTTGGCGCTCTTATCGGGCTTTTTTGGAAACCTGTTGAATGCCTACGCTCAACCAATTGGGCACATTAGTATAGGCGCCTCCACCGCCATTTTTGGCACTCTTGGTGTTCTGATGGGTATTCGGATTACCCTAAGCCGAGCGGATCTGATGCGGGGTGTGGGGATTCCACTGCTAACAGGGGCCATTATGTTGGGTCTTTTTGGTGCTGGCTCCGATCCTCGGACGGATGTTGGGGCGCATATTTTTGGATTTTTTACAGGACTTCCGATTGGGTTCCTTTGGTTCCAAATCTGGAAGAAACATACATCGGGAATCATTGAGAAAAACGTTTTTTGGGGCATTTTTTCCTTGATGACCCTTGTCTTGGCTTGGGGGTATGCCTGGGCAACCGCTTGATGGATGACTATTTACAACCGCTAAAAACCCCGTAATTTTACCGATATTTGGTTCAGATGATTGACGGAAGGTGATTAATAGCCTACATTCCGACGCTTATTGAATCCTCCACGATTAAAACCAGCATAATGAAGCGACTCGTATTGGTTGAATCGCCCACGAAAGCCAAAACCATCCGTAAGTTTCTACCGAAAGAATATCAGGTAGAAGCTTGTATGGGTCATATCCGCGACTTGCCCGGCTCGGCATCCGAAATTCCGGCCAAGTTCAAAGGAGAAAAATGGGCAAGGCTTGGGGTGAATGTAGAAAAGAATTTTGAACCGCTTTATGTGGTTTCCACCGATAAAAAGAAGATTGTTGCAGAGATCAAGGACGCCCTAAAATCCGCAGACGAGCTATACATCGCAACGGACGAAGACCGCGAAGGCGAGTCTATTGGTTGGCACTTACTTGAGGTTCTCAAGCCCAAGATTCCAGTTAAGCGGATGGTTTTTCATGAAATCACCAAAGAAGCCATCATGGAAGCTCTTCGTAAAACCCGTCAGGTGGATGTCCATCTGGTTAATGCACAAGAAACACGCCGTATTTTAGATCGTTTGGTTGGCTATACCGTTTCTCCGTTGTTATGGCGAAAGGTCATTCCCAAACTTTCTGCTGGGCGTGTACAAAGTGTGGCGGTACGGCTATTGGTGCTTAGGGAACGTCAACGGATGATGTTTGTCTCGGCAGGATATTGGGACTTACGCGCCCTGTTGTCGCAGGCCGGTAAGCAATTTGAAGCCGTGATGACACACCTTAATGGCAAACGCTTGGCAACCGGCAAAGACTTTGACGACCATTCCGGTTCCTTAAAAGAGGGATCGGATGCCTTGTTGCTTTCTGCCGAGCAAGCCGAGAGCCTTGCAAAGCGTCTTTCGGGCGAACCTTGGAAGGTGGTGCAGATCGAGGAGCGATTAACAGACCGCAAACCGTATGCACCGTTCATCACTTCTACGCTACAGCAGGAAGCAAGTCGTAAACTCCGGTTTTCTGCAAGACACACTATGCGATTGGCACAAGGGTTATACGAAAGAGGTTTAATTACCTACATGCGTACAGACTCTACAAACCTATCTAATGAAGCCCTTGAGGCCGCTCGAAATACGGTTTTAGATCGGTATGGAAAGGATTATCTGCATCCATCGCCGCGCCAATTTGCTTCAAAGTCCAAAAATGCACAAGAAGCACACGAGGCGATTCGTCCTGCCGGTACAGCAATGCAAACAGCAAAGGAATTGGCCTTGACGGGCGATGAAGCCGCTTTGTATGACCTCATTTGGAAGCGTACCGTAGCCTCTCAGATGGCGGATGCTAAGCTTAAATTTACGACAGCCACCATAGAAGCGGGACGAGAAGACATTGCCCATTTCCGCGCTTCCGGCAGAACAGTGATTTTCCCCGGCTTTTTCCGCGCTTATGTGGAAGGCTCCGATGACCCAGAATCCGCTTTGGATGATAAAGACCAACCCTTGCCCGATTTAAAGAAGGGCGATCAGCCCATTTGCAAAAAAGTAGAGGCTGTAGGCCACGAGACAAAACCGCCGGCACGTTATACCGAAGCCTCGTTGATTCAAACCCTTGAGGCGGAAGGCATTGGACGACCAAGTACCTATGCCTCCATTATGGACACCATCGTGGAACGGGGCTATGTACGGCGCTACAACAACCAATTGATTCCGACCTTCACCGCCTTTGCAACCACACAGCTTTTAGAGGCAAACTTCTCCTATATGGTGGATGTGGGCTTTACCGCAGAGATGGAGCAGGTTCTGGATGACATCTCCGAAGGTTCCAAAAAAGCCTTGCCCTATTTAGAGGGGCTTTATAACGGGACAGAAGGCTTGGAAAAAAAGGTGGAGCGCGGCTTGGATCAGATTGATGCCCGCGAGGTGTCCACCATTCGTTTTCACAAGTGGGAACCCTATTGTGTGCGTGTTGGGAAATTTGGGGCTTATTTAGAATATGAGGAAGCCGGAGAACGCCAAACCGCGCCCATTCCCGAAGATGTAGCACCCGCAGATTTGTCAATAACGGACTTTGCCGAATACATTGACAAGAAGCAAAAAGGAGACGAGGTTTTAGGCATCCATCCCGAATTGGATAAGCCCATCTTTGTAAAAAAAGGACCTTACGGCGAATATGTGCAATTAGGCGAGGACGAAGAGAAGCCGAAGCGGGTTTCTTTGCCAAAAGGGGTTAGCATGGAACAGGTGACGCTTGAAATGGCCTTAGACTTGCTTCGTTTACCTCGAACGGTGGGCAATCATCCCGATACTGGCAAAACCATCGTGGCAAATGTCGGGCGATTTGGCCCTTATGTTCAACACGAGAAAACCTTTGCGTCCCTAAGCAAAACGGATGATGTTTTGACGGTTAGCTTAGAACGTGCTTTGGTATTGATTGCGGCGAAGGAGGGCAAAAAATCCCCAATCCGCGTTCTGGGGGTTCATCCACAGACCAAAGAACCTATCGAGGTCTGGGAAGGACGTTACGGCCCTTACGTGAGCCACCAAAAAACAAATGCGACCTTGCCCAAGGATTTGTCTCCAGAGGAAATAACGTTCGAGGGAGCGATGCAGTTGCTTATAGCGAAAGCGGCAGAAGGTCCTACCAAAAAAGGAACACGTAAACGAACGAGCAAAGGCTAATGCTTCGGTGTTTATTTCTTGGCAAACAACCTATCAGGTTAAGTATATATTTAAAGCACTTAATCAGGGTGTAAATTTGCCAATAGATACGCATAAAATATAATTTTTGGGTTTTAGATTATTCTTATAAAAGGAATTAGACCTTTGATTTTGGCCTAATTCCTTTTAATTTCGCACCCACGCGATTTTCTATTTCACCCTCGGTTTGGTAAAGAAAGCTTTAGGAAATTCGATCGTGCAGGTAACAACCAAAATAAGCGAAGCGTCCACAAATAAATTCTAAATGGGCCTCTTCATGCAAACACCTTCCCGCGTTGCCCTACATCTCCTTGGGATTCTTTTTGGTTTCTGTTCTGTACATGCACAGGTCAATACAGAGCGTTTGCGTGTTTTTGGAGACAAAGAGGGTTGGCATCATGGTCTGCAAGCAACATTTGCCTATGCTTCGGGAAACTCAAATTATGCCCGAATAAGCGGTACTTGGCGAACAGATTTTGAACAAAAACCGCGTGAACTTCTCTTTATCGCCAACGTTGAGCGGGGGGTGTCGAACGAGAAGCGATACCTCAACAAAGGCTTTGGGCATTTACGCGCCCTTTACCGCATTATGGAACCACTTAAAGCAGAGATTTTTTTGCAAAAGGAATACAATGAATTTACCCGTTTACAAGACCGACAATTAGCGGGCGGCGGATTACGTTGGAAATTGGTCACCCGTTCCCCATTGTCCAAAACGAAGCCTTCAGGATTTTGGGCCTATGCTGGCCTCGGCGGGATGTATGAAGTCGAACGGATTAAGGACGATCCGGCGGCCACCACACGGCTATTTCGCTCTACCAACTACCTTACACTATATTTAGATTTGGGAACGCAAGTTTCCATGAACACCGTCGGATATTTTCAATTTGTTCCAAAACACGCGCATGATTTTCGGATTCTCGCCGAAAATAACCTTACGATCAACCTCACCAAAAAAATAGCACTCACCTCTGGACTCGCTTTTCGCTACGACCATCAGCCTCCAGAAAATGTAAAATCGCACGATTTTTCGGTCACACAGGGTTTTAGATTGGCGTTCTGAATGAACCTAAGGGATGAATGCTACCTTATTGTAATTAAACGAATTAGCTTTTTTCATACATTCTGACGTCTTCCACATACGCAAGACAACACGCAATTTCTCTCATCACACTCGGATTATACGCGGCGGCACTTAGAAATAATCACCCAAAAACAGATCCGCCACGTAGGGGCAGTCATCTTTGCAAACGCTGGCCATTGTGTTAGCCGGATTCGCCCATCTCAACATTTATACAAATGGGATTCAAATAGCTTTTGGCTTTTCCTGCCTACAAAAAGCCATGAGAACCCCACCGTCATAAACCATTACAGCTCGCTCGATTATTCTATACCATGACTTAACGCGCTGTTTTAATCAGACGTTTATGAAAAACGTGCTGGTCTTGTTTTATCTGCAACACGTAAACGCCTTGTGGCAGGTTGGAAGGCAAGTTCAACCGTAAGCCCCCATCCTCAGAATTTGCGGCCTCTTGCTCAAACAGTTTCCGCCCAATCAGGTCAAATACGGTTATCTGGATCTGCCCAGATTTGTCAGACTGGAAACGGATATTGGGGTTATTCTGAAAGGGGTTGGGGAAAACATCTAAACGAGCGAATGTTTGAGGTGTCGTTTCTTCCTCACGTGCTACAAGTGATGTTGCACGCCATTTTGCAGCAATCTGAAAAATATATTCGTTATTAAATTGTGTATCCCGCATCATCATCCAGCCCGTGCCCGATACATATGCTGCTGCCCTGCCCAAAGCCGGAATTTCAGCATTATCCGAAATCAGCACCAAGGTATCTTGTTTCCCCACAGTCTCCACTTCTAACGTAACCCAAACATTTGTCTTAGGAGCAAAAACGAGGTTTCTTTTACCCAAGCCAATGGTATTGATACTCCCTCTCGATAAACTGCTGAGGACTACTTTAAATGGTTTTACAAACTGTGCGTTTTCATCGGGCGTGCCATCTGGCGTGGAAGATAAAAAGCGCACAACCAGTGAATCGTTAAAACCATCTTGGCTTTTGGAAGTCCCCCAGACCCTAACATCAATAGAGGTCATCTGGCTATTGAATGGCGTATTATGTGGCGCGGTAAACCTAACAGCTTGTTTTGTAAAGGTTTGGGGAATATGCGCAAATGGTATGGGCCATGTAAATGCCGCAGCGTTCCCGCCAAAACTCTGAACAATATCTGCTGGGGTTTGCCCTTTCACTACCGAAGTAAAGCAAAGAAGTAAAAAGATAATTTTTTTGCTCATTTTACAGATGTTTAAAAAATTTAGAAAGGTTAAATAAAGACTAAAATTACCTTTCCATACGGTCTTAGTCAATACCATTCTCAAAATTAGTTAACCTGATAAACAAATCTCTCCAGCGGCAACAATGTAGATCAAATTGGGCAAGCCTACGCCAGTACAAGACCTGACATTGTGTTTTTTGGCCAACTGAACCGACGATCATTCTCCGCGACACAGGAACGATCTTCGCTGCTACGCTCAACAGGGATGACAAAGCCGCCAACTTGCGAACTGGATTTAACCAATGGTTGCTCATCTTAAGAAGAATAAAATCTCACGGTAAAAGTAGTGATTCAGCGCTAATCGTTAACGAAGTACGAAAAACAAGCGGTGATGCAGAAAATTTGGCGTCACCGTTTTACTTTATGGCAACCCAATATTCTCGTTTATCCGTACAGCACATACAGAACCTCAAAACCCAATATTTGAACCTCAAACCAAGATGCAAGACGCGAATACCGCCCGTTTATTGATTTCCTGCCCCGACCGATCTGGCATTGTTGCTGCCGTGTCCCAATTTATGTTTAGCCATGGCGCAAATATTTTGGATGCCGACCAGCACAGTACAGATCCCACCGGAGGCACTTTTTTTATGCGTATGGTTTTTTATTTAGAGGGATTGGATATTAGTCGGGCACAATTTGAAAAAGCCTTTTCGCGTGTTGTTGGCGTGCCTTTCCAGATGGAATGGCAAATTTCCTACGCCGATCAACCAAAGAAAATGGCCATTTTGGTTTCTAAATATGATCATTGCTTTTTAGAATTGCTTTGGCGCTGGCAAAGAAAGGAACTTGGCGTGGAAATCCCGATGGTCATCTCGAACCATCCAGACCTCCGGGGCGTTTCTGAACAATTTGGCATCCCCTATCATCACCTCCCTGTCACCAAAGAGACAAAACCAGAGCAAGAAACACAGATAATATCACTGCTCAAAGAGGAAAGTATAGATCTGGTTATACTTGCACGTTACATGCAAATTCTTTCTGCGGAGTTCACTGCCCACTACCCGAACAAAATAATTAATATTCACCATTCCTTTTTGCCCGCATTTATTGGTGCAAATCCTTATCAACGGGCATACGACCGAGGTGTTAAATTAATCGGAGCTACGGCGCATTATGTGACTTCTGACTTAGACGAAGGCCCCATTATTGACCAAGATGTGCAACGGGTTTCTCACCGCGAAGATGTTTCCGATTTAATCCGAATTGGACGCGATATTGAACGGCGGGTATTGGCGCGTGCAGTACAAGCGCATATCGAAGATCGTGTCTTGGTCTATCAAAACAAAACCGTTGTATTTTGATGGCTGCAATAGCCATACATGTAACATAATTCAATGAGCGTTGTCATGCAAAGTACATAATCAAAAAACAACAAAAGGCACACCTTAAGTCCAAAAGTGTGCCTTTCTCCTTTATTTTCCATTTCTAACGAGCAACAAAGCTCCTCATCTCGTCTAAATCTTTTTTGATTTCTTGTACTTTAGCTAATTGCGCCTCGTTGACCTCTTGCTTTTGCTTTGCTTTTTCGGTGAGCGATTGATCCGGCATTGTCCCATTGCACTCCTCGCAAATTGGATTATGCTTGAGCCACTCCGAGGTTGTTTGAACCACGGCCTTATATGCCTCTTTGACTTGATACTTATTCCAAGTACCCGATTCGGCCAAGCGGTCAATGCTGTTTTTCAAAAGATGCCCTTCAGGATTTTTTCTACGGATCAACTCATTCACATAATATGCAGAAATTTGCACTCCGGTATCCGATTGATTCAGGGTCTCCAAAATTTCCAACGACAAACGTTCAACGGTGATGTACGCCAATGGTTGTCCCTTGATGCGTTCAAAATAGGCAACCGTCTGACGATGAGCCGTATCCATATCTGCGTTTTTCCAAAGGCTTTTGATTTTCCCCTCTTCCACGCCGTTATCAGCAACCCAAGCCATGATTGCTTTGTAATCTCCTTTTTGGGTCGAAATATCATCCCAAGCTTGTTTTTCCGCCGCTGTACGCTCCGTAGAAAGAGGATGCACTTGGCTGCCTTTTTTATGGCTTATATTTGCCTTATCAACCTCAACAGCCGCACAAGCCATAAAGCAACAACAAAACACCGTGAGCATAACTATATTTTTCATCTTTACTTTTGTTTTTGATGTTAAGAACAAAATTTTCAACCAATTAAACATAATTAAAAGCGCTCATATTATGCATTAGACGTAAACTAAAAAAAAAACACAGTTATCAAGAGCGCGTGAAAATATATTTTTACTTTTATTTGGAAGAGTTTGGAAGTCTTATGTTAGTGCATAACGCAACTCATTTTGATGTAGTGGGCGATAGATACCTATCAAATTAGAAGTAGCCGAAGTTGGTTTAGATGGTTTCACGATTGTTTTATTATGGGATCAAAGCGTTCCCCGATAATCCCTGTATTTCCGGCCAAAAATGCCTCTGCGGATAATCGCTTTCTCCCTTCCAGTTGCACCTCCACCAACGAAACCGCCCCTTGGCCACACGCCACCAACAACTTCCCGTCTTCGGCAAAGAGCGTGCCAGTAGGTTTTTGCGATATCTCCACCTGCATCACCTCCGAGCGATAGACTTTAAACAACTTGCTTTGTAAGGTTGATCTTGCACCGGGAAAAGGCGACAATCCTCGTATGAAATTGTGAACTTCTTGCGCCGAAGCTCCCCAGTTCACAAAACAATCTTCAGGAAAGATTTTAGGTGCTGGAGAAGCCAAAGCATCGTCTTGTTGTTGGGTTTCTACGGCCCCATGTTCAATCAATTTCACCGTTTCCACCACCAAATCCGCCCCAATGTGCATCAATCGTTCATAGACTTCACCCGTTGTTTCATTTGGCCCGATGGGCGTTTTGGCACGCAAAATCACGTCTCCTGTATCAACCTGCTTCCGAAGGAAAAATGTCGTAACGCCCGTCTCTTGTGCGCCCGCCATCACTGCACGATGGATCGGAGCAGCACCACGAAAAGCAGGCAGTAACGATCCGTGAAGGTTAAAAGCGCCTTTCCTTGCCAAGCCATAAACGGCTTCTGGTAAGATGCGGTATGCAACCACCGCCATCACATCCATTTCGATGGCGGCAAGTGCAGCAATAAATTCGGGGTCTTTCACCGAGTCCGGCTGCAAAATTGGGATTCCATGTGCCGATGCACACGCTTTGACGGGCGTGATGTCCACCTTTTGTCCTCGACCGCGTGGCAAATCTGGCCGAGTTACCACCAAAACGGGCTTATAACCGGCCTTAATTAAGGCTTCTAAAGAAGGAACGGCAAAGTCCGGCGTTCCCATAAAAACGATATTCATGTAATTTCTTCGATTTTACGTTGCGGTGAAGAATCTAAGCCTTATCCATGCAAGTATCAAACGAACATTCTTTAATATCCCAAAACATTTACTTTAATCTAATGACCTCACTCACAGAAAGAAATGCAAAAGCCACTTTAGGATCGGGTTGTTTTTGGTGTACCGAAGCTGTTTTTAAGCGGATCCGCGGCGTTTCGGAGCTTAAGAGCGGTTATACCGGAGGAAAAATCAAAAATCCTACCTACCGTGAAGTCTGCTCAGGTCTCACAGGCCATGCCGAAGCCATTCAACTCACATATGATCCCGCAGTGGTGTCCTATGAAGACCTTTTGGCGGTATTTTTTTATACGCACGACCCAACCACCCTCAACCGACAAGGAAATGACGTGGGTACGCAATACCGATCGGCCATTTTCTTTCATGACGAAATACAAGCAACTTTAGCACAAGCCTTCATTCAAAAACTGACGGATGAAAGGGTATATGACTCGGCAATTGTTACTGAAGTGCGCCCATTAACCGTTTTTTACGAAGCTGAATTGTACCACCAAGACTATTACGACCGCAATACCGACCAAGCATATTGCTCTTTTGTGATCAGTCCTAAATTGGAAAAGCTAAGAAAACGATTTAGCGGCTTGCTAAAGTAAAACGACCTTTAACGCCTTACAGAAATTGGCAATAACGGGCAAAGTGTCACGGTCTTTTAAACATGAATAACTCAAGATTCGATCGGCACTTCCTCAAATTTTTCAACTTCTAAGGCTTCATACATCCCACCCGCAACGGCTCCAAAGATGATGTGTGTGAAGACCATTACCCCGCTCCGCATTGCAAAAAACCAAGGAAAGAAATAGGTAAAGGTATAAAAATTTATGGCATAAAGTGCTAATCCAAGAACAGCGCCTCCCAAAATTCCGGTGAGCATTCCGCCTCTGTGTACCACCACCGATATAAGGGTTGTGAAGAGCAACGAAAGACCAAGTGTACCAATCACCGAAACCGAAAGCGCTCCCCAATCAAAAGTTGCCGGTGGTGCAAGAATTTGGTCTCCCATCAAGGGCGAAGCCAATAACCGTACTACAGCCCACTCATTTGCACCGATCAACAATGGTGTGAGTAACAAATTAAGGCAGTAAAAAAAAACGCCAGCAAGGATACCAGCCCAAAAAGTGGCATTCCAATCTACAACTTGTCTTAAGGCTTTACTTGGCTTGTTCATAAGCACGGACTTTTGGGTTTAAGTACAGCCCGAAAATACGATAAATAACCTACAAAAAAACAATCTTTAATCCATACAACCGAAAAACAACTTCGGTAAGCGGTCCGAACAAATGGAGTTTAGTGTTGCGAGTGATCCATCCCCGGCATATTGTGCTTGGTGTGGTCTGCTCCCTCCGTCTGGCTGTGGTCATGCCCACTGTGCATCACGGACAACATCTCACGTCCCTTTTCGGTTCCACGTAAGACACTCATAACCCCCATAACGATGATTAAAATACCCGCAAAAACATTCATACGCCGTTTCCAGATGGGCGTAAGCAAATGGCCAAACATGCCCAAAAGCCACATGGCCGGAACGGTCGCAATGCCAAACACAAACATCATCATGGCCGCTTGAACGGGCTTGCCGGTTGCCGCAGCCTTAGCCAAAACCCCATAAAGCAAGCCACAAGGCAGAAGGCCATTCAACAACCCCAAGCCATAAGCCCCCACCACCGACTTTTGCTGTACAAATTTCCGAAAAGACGTTTTATAAAAAGAGGTTTTGTTAAGTCCGCCCAAGCTGTCCACACTACGTACAACCCCAAAAATCCCTAAGCCAGCCAGAATCATAAAGATACCCGCACCAATGCTAATCCAATCTTGAAGCCCTGAAATATTGGCTGTCACCGCCATGCCCAACATCCCAACGACAAAGCCAAACATC
This sequence comes from Rhodothermia bacterium, assembly GCA_017303715.1. Lineage (GTDB taxonomy): Bacteria > Bacteroidota > Rhodothermia > Rhodothermales > UBA2364 > UBA2364. The sequence goes on from JAFLBZ010000001.1 coordinate 181,037, forward strand.
ATGTAGGTGAATGTTTTTCCGATGAAATAGGCAGTTTGACGAACCATCTGGTTGCCCACTTCGTTTGGTGCTTGGATCATTAAGACAAAACCGCCACACATGCCCACGCAATGTGCGCTTCCCATCAATCCGGTCAAAAAGACCAACCAAAGTTCACTCATGAATTTTTCTGTTTAACTTGTCCGTCTTCGTCGTCCCAGAGCATTCGCATGGCTGGCGTTTCGGTATCTTCGTATTGGCCTGAACGAATGGCCCACGTGAAGGCATAAACCGCAACCGCTGCCAGAAGAATTGCAATGGGAACCATGACCATCAAAATATTCATAGGATTAGGCTTTATTAAACGTTTTTTGAAGGACAGAAGAACCAATCACGACCAAGGAGCTTAAGGGCATTGCAATGGCTGCGACCAAAGGACTTACGGCGCCAAACATAGCAACAAGTGCCATAACGAGGTTATAGAGCAAAGAGAAGGCGAGGTTCCGCTTCACCACATGTTTCACCTTTCGCGAAGAAACCAAGAGGTTTTGCACAGGTGAAAGCCCTGCAGAAGTCACGAAAACATCCGCTGAAACCATACTTGCGGTGCTACTTCCTTGAACAGCGATGCCCACATCTGCTACACCAAGTGCTGTGGCATCATTCACCCCATCACCCAACATCAACACCTTTTTGTTGTCCTTTTTCAGGGTTTCCACAAAAGACTGCTTCATTTCCGGCGTCTGGTGACCTAGTAAATGAGAGGACGGAATTTCCAACTTCTCGCCCAATTTATGTACCACATCAGGATGATCACCCGATAGGATAAAGACTTGTTTATTTTGGAGTTGCCACGTTTTAATTAGCGCTGGAGCATCTTCACGCATTTGATCGCCTACTTGGGCAACAGCGACCAAAACCCCCTCCGATGCGATGGCAATCGGTGTTGCACCATTTTGGGCATACATGGCCAGTGCGTTTACTAATGCGGCATCGTGGAATTTTGCTTGCTCAAGCACCCAATCTGGTCGCCCAACCACAATTTGTCGGTTTTCAATCTCGCCACAAATGCCATTGGAAAAGACTTCGACCTTTTTAATGGTAGCGCGTAATTGGCGCTTTAAAGCCTCTGTCTCTGGAAATGCGGCTAAAAAGGCTTGTGCAATAGGATGTATGCTTTGCGACTCTAAGACCGCCGCCAACTGCATTGCCCGTACATCTCCCTCCCAAGAGATGAGGTTCATTTTGCCCGCAGTAATCGTTCCGGTTTTATCCAAAACTATAGTATCGGCCTCAAGGACATCATCAAAAATAGCCGTTTGTTTTAGATAAATCCCGGCTCTTGCGGCTCGTCCCGCGCCGATGGCCAATGCCAAAGGTGTAGCCATCCCCAAGGCACACGGACACGTCACCACCAGTAACGCAACCACATGCGACATTGCGGTATCCACGCCTTGTTCCCACCACCAATACCCTGTGATCACTGCCAAAATCAAAACCACAAACACAAACCATCCACCAATCCGATCTACCCATTGTATAACCTCGGCGGGCTTTTCGGCTCCTTCGCGTACCCAAGCCACTAATTTCCCGATCCGTGTGTCTTCGCCCGAAGCCTGAACGGCCACGTGCACCATACCCGTTAGATTGGTAGAACCAGCCTGAACCCGATCTCCAACGGTACAAGAAATCGGCAAACTCTCACCTGTGATTACCGCATTGTTCACTTTGGTTTCGCCTACCGCAATGATGCCATCAATTGGAAAGACCTCTCCAGCATAAACAACCGCTACCTCACCCGGATTTAACAGATCGGAGGAGACCACTTCAAAAGGCTGGTTCCTGTCTCCAACCCATTTCCCTACCACGCGCCGCGCCATAGACGGAACGAGGGTTAACAACTGATCACTGGCATCCATGGCAAGACGTGTACTTTTCAGGTGTAACCATCTTGCGGTGAGCAGTGCTGCTGTAAGAACCGTGATTGAATCGAACCACACATCACCCCTATGCGTAAGGGTTGCCCAAAAGCTGTAAAAATAACCAATTAGGATGCCAAAAGAGATGGGAACATCCATATGAAGCCTGTTTAAGGATCGGATGTACCAAGCCATTCGGAGGGACTGAAGGGCTTTTTGGAAGAAAATTATACCCCCAATACCCAAAGAAAAAGTGGCGAGAATCAGGCTCATCCATCTGCCAGCAATGGTCAATTCCGACTGATTGCTCATGTCTAAGCCCGAATAAAACGCCAATGCCAATAGCATTACATTTCCAGCCAAGGCCCAAGAGATGCCCAAACGTATCAACAAACGTTGTTCGTCTTGGGTACGCTCTTTTAGGTTGGTTTGGCGGGCCGGTTGGAGTTTATAACCAAATGGAGCCAACCACTTTGCCACTTCGGAGAGTTGAATCACCTCGTTGTTCCAAATTAACCGCAATTGGTTACGCACATAGTCCACTCGCGCTTCAACAACGCCCTTCAACATTTTGGGCATTTGCTCGATGAGCCATACACATGCCGTACAATGTAATCCTTCTAAAAACAACAAGGCTTCTCGATTGCCATCAAGTCTTAAAAGGGTATGTTTTTCGACAAACTGCGGAGAATCCAAGCCCACCAAATCCAATTCTTTTTCAGAAATAGCCAAAACCGGTTTATTGGCAAGCCCGTCTGATGCACGGAGTTTGTAATAAGTTGCCTCAAGACCAGAGACATGGAGTGCATCAAAGACTATTTCGCATCCAGCACAGCAGAATACGGCATTTTCTGAAAGGATTGGATACTTCCCGACAGGTAGTCCGCAATGGTCACACGCGGTTTCTGGTGTAACATCTTGCCGCACTAACGGCTGTTCTTCAATAACAGACATGAAAAGGGGGGTAAGTGATTTTTGGGTAGGTATAAATATCGTAATCTTCCTTAACCAAAAATGCGATCCTCTATTGACGAAGTCCGTAAAGAATCACCCTACAAAACCCGTAGGTGAATCACTCACACACATTTCATCATTATGCAAATTTTCGTCTATATTTATTATTTTTTCAAAATGGCGCAGGCGCTGTAAGGACTTTGGGCGGTAGGGCAAAAAAAGCATCCTCAAAGGGCTGTTTTTCAACTGTTCTCGCAACCAGGGTTATTTCATAATCTGTCAAATTGATGACCATTTTCAGGGGCAACGCACCCGATTCTTTTAGGAAAGCAGCCCAGTTGTTATAGGCGTGCTTAGACATGCCTTGTGCGTCTGCCTTAAGTTTTGGGGAAAACCAATACGTTTCCTTTCCGGTTTTGGTGGTAAAGATCAACGTTTCGCAATCATATCCGGCAATTTTCCCGCCGTCTTTTTCGCGCTCCATTTTTTGAATGGGGCTTCCATTTTTTGTGCCATCCATCCAAAGCAACGTGTCCGACTCCGTGGTCTGGAAATAGAGTTTATTTTCCTTCGGCTCGTATAATTGCATGACCACCATTTCCCCATTACTTAGCGTAAGATAACGGCTTCCTTTGACATGAAAAGACTGAACACTGCCCATCACCTTTGTCAAGGCTTCATCACTTAGGCCAGCAATTCGGCTTTTGTATTGGACATCATAGGTAATGACGCCTTCAAAAAATTGGCCGATTGCATTTTCAGGCCAAAAGCCGATCAAGAGGAACACCGTAACCACCACAAATTTAGGGGTTTTAAGCAAACTGGAAGCGACTCGTTTCATAGTGGCATTTTTTTGGAAAAAGATGGCTTAATGAAGTACATTACAATTAAACCCAATATTTTGATGTTATGAAAAACGGAAACGTTGTCCTCGCCGAGAAATCGGCAGTATCAGAACTTTTATTTGGCGATCTTTGGACTTACGCCCCGGCCCCAGAGTCTTCGTCCGTCGCAAAAATCAAGCCACAATACGGCCATTTCATCAATGGCGCATGGGAAGAAGGCCAAGATTTCTTTCCCACCATCAATCCAGCAACGGAAGAGGTCTTGTCCCATTTTCCCTCCGCCGATGAAGCCACCGTTGCGCGGGCAGTAGAAGCCGCCCGATTGGCCTACGAAAAATACTGGAAGGCATTGTCTGGCATTGAGCGTGCCAAATACCTTTACAAAATTGGCCGTGCATTACAAGAACGTGCAAGAGAATTTGCGGTTTTGGAAACAATGGACAATGGAAAACCTATCAAAGAAACACGCGATGTGGACATTCCGCTTTCTTCCGCACATTTTCTGTATTATGCAGGCTGGGCGGACAAGTTAGATTATGCCTTTGCTGGTGCGAAACCCGAACCTCTTGGTGTTGCGGGCCAGATTATCCCTTGGAACTTCCCACTCCTTATGGCAGCTTGGAAGCTCGCACCGGCCTTAGCAACGGGCAATACAGTTGTGCTTAAACCTGCCGAAACAACGCCCTTAACCGCCGCCTTACTCGCCGAGGTTATCCAAGAAGCCGACCTCCCTCCGGGCGTGGTGAACATGATTTTTGGTGCGGGGAAAACAGGAGCGGCCTTGGTGCGACATCCCGACTTAGACAAGGTGGCCTTTACGGGTTCTACCGAAGTTGGACGGTTGATCCAAAAAACCATTGCTGGAACCAAGAAACGATTGACGTTGGAACTCGGCGGAAAAGGAGCCAATATGATCTTTGAAGATGCTCCGATAGATCAAGCGGTGGATGGAATTGTTCAAGGCATTTATTTTAATCAAGGACACGTTTGTTGTGCTGGCTCGCGGTTACTTGTCCAAGAAAGTATTGCAGATGAAGTCATCCATAAACTTAAAATCCGCATCGCTTCGCTCCGATTGGGCGATCCGTTAGACAAGAATACGGACGTTGGTGCGATAAATTCGCGGCCACAGTTGGAAAAAATACAAGAATTGGTGGCGGCTGGCGTAGAAGAAGGCGCGCATCTTTGGGCGGCTCCTTGCGAATTGCCGAATAGAGGCTTCTTTTACAAACCATCCATCTTTACCGAGGTTGCTCAAAGTCACCGCATTGCTCAAGAAGAAATCTTTGGGCCTGTTCTGTCCGTCATTACCTTTAGAACACCTGCCGAGGCCATTGAGAAAGCCAATAATTCGCCTTATGGCTTGGCTGGCGGAATCTGGTCGGACAAGGGAAGCAAACTTTTCAAGCTGGCAGGGGCACTCCGAACAGGCATTGTGTGGGGAAATACCTACAACCACTTTGATCCTGCAAGTCCGTTTGGAGGCTACAAAGAATCTGGATATGGTCGCGAAGGTGGGCTACATGGCCTTCTTCCCTACATCCGACTATAAAACGATCTCACACAAAGAATTAGGGCAGAAATTCCAGATCTTCTGCCCTTTACTGTTTTATACCCGCACATACATTGCATCAAAGGTGCTGTGCCATGTACCTCCTCCATCAAAGGAGTCCTCAAAATATTGACGAACATCGCCATTTGGTTGTTTGACAAAGGATAGACGGGTGATTTTGGTCTTTTTATCCGTTGGGTTCATAATATTCGCTTCAAAGATCATCTGGTTTTCGTCTGATTTTACCTCTACAAATTCCATTGGCCCGCCTTGCGTCCCCACCCATGTTTGTTTCCATTTCCCAAGCGCCGCATCATAAAAATTAATGCTCTTTCCGGTTCCACCGTTTGTTGCTACCCAATTTTCCAACAACGCACATCCACCGGAAATGACCTCGATGGTGTTTTTTCCAACCAATTGCCCACTTACCTTTACCTCCCAAGCGCCAACCCAGAAATCAAACTTCCGATATGCTGCTTCATACATACAAGGCGTTTGCCGCTTTTTGGCTAAAAGAAGCAACTCTTGGAAGGCCGGATCTGCCTTGAGTGACACAAACTCTTCGGCTTGTTCGATTGCGGAAGCCTGCGAAAAACCTGCATTGAGCGCGTCCTCTAAATGGGAAAGTGCCGTTTGAGGATTGGAAAGGGAAGCAAATATCCGAGCTAACTGGAATTGCAACATTGGTGCATTGGGATTCATGCCCAAGCCTTTTTGATAGGCTGCGATCGCTTCTTGCATTTTTTTCTGCATCTGACGGGCATACCCTAAACGATACCAATTCAGGAAAACATCCGGTTTTTCTTGTACTAAACGTTGATACGCCCTTTCCGCATCTTCCCATTTTTGTGCCTGAAAAAATTGGTTGGCAAGCATGGGCGAGGACTGCGCAAAAAGCCATGGCGAAGTCATCGCAAACAAGAACAAGCAAATAACTGAAACTTTCTTCATCATCATTAAAAGGTCAAAATGGAAAAAGGAGGGCGGACATTCCAAAATAAACACCTTGCATCATTACGTGCCAATCTTATTCAACTGAACGGTTATAATGCGCTCCCGAATAGGCATTCTACGAGAAATTTCCCAAAGATGAATAACACTTTGTAACATTTTTTGGAACAAAACGAAACCTAACACATATGTATCAACACACTATCTCAATCACCAAATCTATAAACACATGTTTGGAAAATTAGCAGCAGATGCGCTTGGAATCAGCGATATTGGTTCAGTGATCTCACCCGCAGATTATAACAAAGTGGATTCCGACGATTATGTGATGCACGAAGAAGGTGAACGCATTTTCTTCCTCATCAAGTCCAAAACGGACGAGTATTGTTTTACCAATACCGCTTTTATCCATGTGGATGGCGCTTCTGCCGTCAGTAAGAAACGTAACCTATACCGACGAGAATATGCCCACAACCAAATTCATCATGTCTCGATGGAAACGGCTGGCACCATTGACATGGACGTGGAAATTAAATTCAGCATGGGCGATAAGCACTACTCCATTGACATTCATAAAAAGCACTTGGAAGAAGTTAAGGATCTCTACAAAACCCTTGTACGCATCGGGACAATCCAAAAGGAAAACAATGTGATGCTCGGCTATGCTCAAACCAGCCTAAACCACGCCACAAGTGCCGTTGGACGAGCAACCGCCTCCACCAGCCTTGAGGCCGAATTTAAAGCCATCAATCAGTACTCCTTCGACTGGCTCCGTCAAGCTCACAAGACCTATAATGTGAAAGATTTCTCTTCGGTTTTCGAGATGTTTATCAAAAACTAAGGTCTTTTTAACGTTTTTATGGGCGGATCTCTAAGGTTCGCCCTTTTTTTTGAACAAAATCCACCATCTGAAACCAGCGTGAGTTATGAAATTATCAAACTGTAGATGATCAAATTTTGCATGGTTGCTACCAAGATTAATAGACGAAACTTAACCGCATCGGGACGGTTTCATCGTAAAAAATCGTTTCCGAGCTAACAGTCAAGCCCCATACAAAAAAGGGGGGAACGACTATCATCGCTCCCCCAGTCAACCGTAATCGGTTTAAGGAATGGGATTATTTATCCCACCAAACACGGGTTTTGAACTCATTTGCACCTTGAGCAGTAACCGCAGCATTATAGCCTTCTGGATTAGAAGCTGCTTCACCGGCTGGGTACATCAGTCGGCGAGGAATGGTACCACCAGTCAAGTTACCCACTGCATTATTGGCCGTCAAAGCAGGAACTCCGGTTCTCCGCCAGTTCGCGAATCCTTCGTACCCGTTAAGATAGGTCGCAATGTATTGTTGCGTTGCAATTAGCTCCGTTGCCTTTGCAGCATCATACTTCACACTTGCTTGGTTTAGATAGGTGGTGACATCCGCATCCGACACCGAACCCAACCCACTGTTCACCATAGACCACATTTGCATGGAAGCTTTTACACCAGCGTTGTAATAGTCTGCGGCGGAGCCACTGGCCCATCCTCGTTGAACAGCCTCAGCCATTAAGAGATTTACCTCGGCAGCGGTCATCAGCGGTTGTTTATTGCTTTTCACTTTTAACTTGGCGTTTGCCATGGCATAAACGTCTTTCCAGTTGGCAGGCAACGCACCGGGGTCGGTACCGGGAGTAATGCCCGTCATTTTAGAAACATCGGCAGAACCATCTGGGTTTTGGAAATAGATGGCCATACGTGGGTCGTTTCGGCTCTTCATCATATCAATGAACGTTTTAGAGATCCGCGCATCACCGTGATAGATATCTAAAGCATGTGCCACACCATTGTTGTTGATGCCACTTGGTCCATCGGTATGCAATACGAACGGCATATCCGCATTCGACGTAAATACCCCGCCAGCAATCGCAGCTTTCACGGTTGCCTCCGCTTTGGCAGCGTCAACTTTTGTTAGGCGCATACCCATCCGAAGCATTAAAGAATATGCAAACTTTTTCCACTTAGCAACATCCCCATTATAAACAATGTCCGCCGAGCCGGGCGTTTTTTTCGACGCATCCAATTTGGAAGCGGCATCACCCAAATCAGCGATCATGCTGTTATAAATGTCTTGCTGCGAGTCGTATTTCGGGTTATAGATGCCTTTCAGCACACCTTGTCCGGCTTCGCTGTAAGGAATCATCCCGTAGGTATCCGTCACGCGCTGGTACGTAAAGACCCGCCAGATCCGCATCATGTTATTGAAATTGGAGAGGCTTGCATCTTGTGAGGTCGTATTCAAAAGGTCAGTCATATTTCTCGCCAATTCACTATAGCTCCGGTTATAGAGAGATCCGGAATAATCGTCGTTGAGCGTGTATTTATCACCATGGGCACCAAAACTCAAAACCGCCATTCGCTGGATAAAAGTTTCGGTGTAGATCATGTTGGCACGAATGTGCGTGTACTCATCTCCTGCCGTTAAGAGTTGCAGGTAGGTGAATTGGAACGATGGATCAATACTGTTTGCAGTATTTGGGTTGGTATTGATGTCCACAAAGCCATCATCGCACGAGGTGAGAGCGACAGCCAGAAACATCATCAGTGCAACCTGTTTGATTTTAAAGTATGTTTTCATATGGTCAAAAAAGGTAATAAACTGAATGAATAATGACGTATCGAATTGTGTTTCAATCCAATACATCGTCTCAAGGACTTAGAAACGTAAGCTTACGTTAAAGCCGAGTGAACGGGTTTGCGGTACGCCATACATTTCAAGACCGTAGCTACCACCAACGGAATAGCTGGATTCTGGATCAATGTTTGGAACTTTTGAATAGAGCAACAAGAGGTTCCGTCCCACCAATTGGAGTTCAGCACCACGAATGGGGGTTTTCGCAAGCATGGAAACAGGAATCCGATAGCCCAATGCAAACGAGCGGAGTTTCACGTAGCTTGCATCATACACAAATTGCTCGGTATAGTTGTTGTAGAACTTTTGATAGTATGTTTGGGCGTTCATCGCTACATTTGAACCCGGAGCTTTGAAGTTATTGCCTTGATCACGGCCTTCAAGTGTGTCCTTGTGGAGTCCGAAATAATAGGCATACGCATTGGTTGCGGAGTACATTTCGCCACCCATGCTGATGTCAATCAAAGCATTCAAGGAAAAGTTGCCAAACAAGAAGGTATTGCTAATGCCCGAAGTCCAGTCTGGATTTGGATTACCCAATACACTCAAGGCAGATTCGCGAACAGGGAAACCATCTGCACCATGTTGGATGCTACCATCTGCATTACGTACAAACTTGTATCCTTTGATAACGCCCATCGGTTCTCCAACTTCAGCATAGGTAAAGGCATTCAAGGTACGGCTTTGTCCCAAGAACAAAGAGGTTTGTTGTCCTTGCAACGAAACAACTTTGTTGGTGTTCTTCGCAAAGTTCACGTCCAATTCCCAACGGAGTTTACTATTGTTTACGGGCGTCAAGGAGAGTAATGCCTCTACCCCTTTGTTGGTGATTTCACCAGAGTTGATTACCCGTGAGCCATAACCAGTGGTTCCGGAAATGGTGGCGGAAAGAATCTGGTTGGTAATGCTTTTATTATAGAACGTGACGTCTAAGCCTACTTTGTTGTCCAAAATGCGCGTTGTTAGACCGAGTTCCATTCCCGTTCCAAGTGTTGGTTTGAGACCCGCTGGTGGAACCGCACCATTGTTGAGGGCGCCAAGTGGCGAGCCATTATGACCTTGCGCTACCAATCCATAGGTAAGACCAAGTGCATAGGGTTCGATTTGACTATCACTACCGGTTTGTGCCCAAGAGCCACGTACCTTGAGGAAGTTTACCAATTCTGGCAATTTGGTCATGTCCGAAACCACCCAGCTTAAGCTAGCAGAAGGGTAGAACTGCGAATTTTCATTCGATGTAGCCGAAGTTAGTGTAGAGAACCAGTCGTTACGGCCTGTAAAGCTCAAGAAGAGATAGTTTTTGTATCCTAAGTCTAAACCACCATACAAGGAATTTACTTTTTTGCGGCTATAACCAATACTACGGTTTTGGTTTTTCAGGTTGTTGATCGAAACCAAGCCCGGAATATTGAAAGTATCACCACCGGTAAATAGACCTTCATAAGTCCGATCCAATTGGTTACCACCTGCATAGGCCGAGACGGAAATATCGCTCATATTGCGCTTAGCAGAGAGCAAAAAGTCGCTATTGCGTTCTTTTACGTTTTGGCTGCTTTCGCTCATACCACCTTGTTTTTTAAAGGCGGTTCCTTGCGGTTCGAGCGAGGTGACACGAAGGTTATACCAGTCTTGGCCGGTACGTCCCATCAACGAGAGCCAGTCCGTAAACTTATACGTTGCAGAAACGTATCCAATAACGCGCTCACGGTTGTCCGAATTCTTATAATGATAAACCGCCCAATATGGATTTGTAACAAATGGGTTGTCATTAAATTCTTGCTCGGCCAAGGGGTTACCTTCGACCTCTCCTCTTGGATTGAAAGACAAGATGGAGACGTTGGTTGGCAAGCGATAAATACTTGCGTTGGGGTTCCCCGGTGAGTCGGATTGGTTGGAGCGGTTGTTTGTACCTTCGGTGACATAGTTCACTTTCGCATCAACTTCAAGGCGGCTGCCCAATTGGGTAGAACCACGAAGATTAAAACTGGTACGGTTAAGGTCATCGTTTACCAACAGTCCTTTTGCGTTCAAATTGGTCGCAGAAAAACGGAAGGTGGACTTATCCGTGCCTCCAGAGAAAGCAATGGTGTTGTTTGCGGTCAATCCCGGCTGGTAAAAGTCCTGCATATTGGTTTTCACAGCGGAATATGGGCGGCTAACGCCATCAAATTGGATTACACTTGAGCCATCCAATTTTGCACCCCAAGAGAGTAGTCCTGTTGCAAGGGCATCCGTGGCCGTAGTGGGCTTGGTTCCTAGTTTCCCTTGACCGTACTCATACTGCCAGTCGGCCAAAACAGCAATAGATTCGGTGGTTAGGTTAGAGTTAAACTCAACCCCAATTCCATTGCGTTTTACCCCTTTTTTGGTGGTGACCAATACGACACCATTCAAGGCGCGTGAGCCATAAAGAGCGGTAGCGGCATCGGACTTCAGGATGGTAAAGGTTTCGATGTCATCTGGGTTCAAGCTAGAAACCCCATCTCCACCGTCACGTCCACCCCATTCACCGGCCTGACCTTGGTTGCTGTTATCAATCGGCACACCATCTACCACATAAAGCGGTTGGTTATTACCAAAGGTGTTGTTACCACGGATGATAATGCGGCTGGAGCCGTTTACCCCTGAAGCGGGCTTGGAGACATTCACCCCAGCGACTTTACCTGCAAGCGCATTCACGATATTGTTTTCGCGAACCGCTACAAGGTCTTCCCCCCGAATTTCGGTGACGGAGTAGCCTACTGATTTTTGTTGTTTTTCAATACCTAATGCCGTGACGACGACCTCGCTTCCTAAAGAGGTGTCTTCTGCTAGGACAATATTTACCGTACTACGTCCATTCACCGCAATGGTTTGGGTAACATAACCCACAAAAGAGACGGTGATAGAGGCATTGCGGCTTGAAAGCGAAAAGGAATAATTCCCGTCAATATCGCTTTGTGCCCCGTTGGTTGGTTTACCGGCTTCAAGTATGGTAGCGCCGGGCAAAGGTGCGCCATCTGCTACCGTTACTTTACCGCGTACCTGAAAACTCTGCGCGAACGACCATTGGACACCCAGCATCAGCAGGAGGCATCCAAAAGCCAATACACGCTTTACGACGGATACCGTACCCGTAGCCATCGTACTGTTTTGGTTGTTTTGGTTTAGCATATTTTTTAGTGTTAATAATGGAAGGGTTTTTACAAATTTGAAGGTTTCTTTAAAAACCTCACGTAGCAAGCTTTGACCTAAATAAAACTTGCTCAGAAACAATTTTCTACTTTAATTCATAGTCATTAAACTTGGGTTGAATGTGGCAAGGAAAGTGAATGATGTATTGTGTATGAATAAAGACCAATTCCATTTTTGTTATGCGTTTTCAGAAGCGCTTCCAAAATAAAATGTGACCTAAATTTCCAAAAGTACTTACCATCCCTGTCTTCATTATATAAGCAAATTAGCCTATAATAACATAGAATTACCCCAATAAAAAAGCTACAAACCACAAAGATTTATAGCTGATCTTCTTTATACACGATTTACTGAAAAAACAAATTGTGGGGATGGGGTATTACAAATTGGATTGTACATTATAGGGGATTTCCAATTTTAGGGCTTAGGTTTTGAGACTGGGTGGAATAATAACAATTTGGCAACCTCATTGCAAGCGCTTTTATTCCTTAACGGTGTTACTTTATGAGGATACGCGGCGAAGTATGGATTGGAGCCGCTCATGGTCATCCCCAAGCAGACGGCTCAAGGCCCTTCCTGCCTCTACCAAAACAACCATCCGATCGCGATCTAAAGGCATGGCATTAGACATTTTCTGAAAAATGGTGACAAACAAATCATCTGTAGGAAGGCCATTCGTACCACCGCCAAGAATCAAACGAAAAAAATCGTAAGGCGGCTTCACTTCTTTAAGTAATTCCTGGCCGGTCACAAAGACAAAATCATGTAAGGCTGGTGGATTGGGTGGGATCGTTTGCCGATAAACACCTCCACTTGTACGATATCCTACGATCAAGCACGAAAAAACAGTACGGAGTAACTCAAACACATGTGGCATTTCCAGCGCCAACTCGTCTTTGGTTCGTCGCAAAGCCTCAACTTGTCGTCCCGGCTCAATGCTTTCATGTAGTACGGAGTACACCACTCCAAGCACGAGGCTTCCATCCTCCAGCCGGACTTCCACCCATTCCCCAAATGCAGGGACACGATTTGAAGAAACGACTTGTGCTTTAAACGATTTAGACTCAGAAGCAATCACTTCACCGATCATTGGCTTGTGTTTTAAATGTTATGGATATCCAAGAACTTTTGAGGAAGCCTTTTTTTCTGTTTCGGTTCATATGCTATGGATGTAACCTTTGTCCTTATTGGGCGTTCTCAAATATTGAACAAAATACATCATTAAATATCCTTATATGCACCCTTCATTTGTACGCCGCTTTGCAACGGCTGTTTTTTTCTTGTTCTTTTCGATCTTACCGAGTATCGCACAGACCACGATACAGCTTCGCTTCACCGATTCTCAGCAGACGGGCATCATTGGGGTGAGCATCCGTTTGGCGAAAAACGGTGAAACCGCGCAGGCACAAACCGGAACCAGCGATACAAACGGTTTCTTCAAGGTGCGTATTCAGCCAGAGGTTGATTATCGCCTACAAGCCACCTTTGTGGGTTATAAACCCATAGATACCACAGTCTCCTTTCGCAAAGAGGAAACCGAGCGCGTTTTTGTTTTGATAGAAGATACGGCTTCCCTTGGTGAAGTGACCGTAACTGCCAAGAAACCGTTGATCACACAAGTGGATGACATGAGTGTGGTGGATCCGGGGCCAGTGGCCGATATTAGCTCGAATGCGATGGAGGTTTTGGAAAAAATTCCGGGTGTATTTATTGATCAAGACGGCAATATTTACCTAAACAGCACCACACCCGCTTCGGTCTATCTAAATGGCCGCGAACAAAAAATGAGCCGCGAAGACATTGCCGTTCTGCTTAAAAACTTACCACCCAATAGCATCGAGAAAATAGAAATTTTACGTACGCCCTCTGCGAAATTTGATGCCGGTAGCAGTGGCGGACTTGTGAATGTGGTCTTAAAACGAGGGTTCAAAATTGGCAGAACCGGAAGTGTAAATTCTGGATTTAGCCAAGGACGGCATGGCGAAGGTCGTTTGGGGATTAATCTGAACAACCAAGATGGAGCGCGAACTTCGTATTTTGGCCTAAATATTGGCGGAAGAACCGGATATGACCAAGTGGAAACCACCCGTCGGTTCTCGCCGGACTCGCTGCTTATTCAATTTGCCACGACGATTTCGCCCAACCAAAACATTTTCTCTCGTTTTGGATTTGGATTTGAGCCAAAGAAAAACTGGGAACTAAATTTGGATACACGCTTGAGTACCAACCGAAACACCTCCGATGTATTAAACCAGAACACTATACGACGAGTAAGTAATAACTCCATTTTCTCCCAATCCGAAAACGTAACCGATAATGAAGGGCTTAGCTGGTCGGTCAATCAAGAAGCTTCTACAAAGTACAAAATAGACGAAGACGGCTCCGAGTGGACAAATGAAATAGACCTGACCTTTGCCAAATCTGCGGGCGACCAAGTCTATAACAACCTATTTGTTCTGCCCACGGCTTTCGATTTTGGCGGTGAAGGCTCCACGGGTAATGAGCGCCTAACGTTTACAGCGCAGAGCGATCTAAAATATAAACTGCCCCAAAAAATCACTTTTGAAGCCGGTATAAAATCCAACTGGCAGAATATCCGTAACGAAGCCGAATATGTGCGGATTATCGGTGGCTCCAAAACGGCGGATACCTTCCGAACACGGGCCTTTTCCTACAACGAGAACACCCACGCCGCTTATCTGCAAGCCTCCAAAATGCTGGGTTCTTTTGTCCTAAAGTTGGGTGCGCGCTTAGAGAATGCCTACATCGAAGGCCGTCAAACGATTCCAAGTGATACCACGTTTAAAGTCAAGCGAAACGACTTCTTCCCTTACGTATATCTTAGCCGGAAAATTGTATCCATCGCCAATTTTGAGCTGAAGGGTTTTGCCATTTACCGTCGCTCAATCTCGCGGCCGGGATATAGTTTTCTGAACCCATCGCCCAGATACTTAGACCAATATGCGTATGAAGTGGGTAATCCGAACCTACGTCCGCAGTTTACCACCAACTACGAAGTGAACATTAGTGTGGGGGATATGCCTATCTTTGCATTAGGCCGGAACGATACCGAGGACATTTTTACGAATGTGGTCTATCAAGACCCGAAAAACCCAAGTGTGGCCGTCCGAACCTATGACAATCTTGGCAAACGTTCAGAAGATTATTTCCGGCTAACGGCTGCCATTCCGCCCGGAGGCCGCTACTTCTTCGTGGTTGGAACACAGTATGGCCGCAACCGCTACAACGGACTTTATGAGGGCCAGCCGCTTACATTTGATCGAGGCTCTTGGTCTATTTTCACCTTCCATATGTTTAAAGTGGACAAGTTTACGAACATCACCCTAAATGGTTTTATGCAAATCAAAGGGCAACAACAATTTTATGAATTGGATACGTTTGGGGCATTGAACTTGGGTTTAACTCGCAAATTCCTTAAGGACAAATTAACTGTAGCCCTCCGCGTCAACGACCTTCTGAATACACAAAAGAATGGCTTTACCCTGAACCAAGGAAGTGTTAACGCAACCGGCTTCCGATCTGGAGATGCACGACGTATTGGCCTTAACGTGCGCTACAACTTCGGTTTCCGCCAAAAAGAAGAAAAACGCAACATGTTTGAGGTCAATGGAGACGACTAAGCCTTTACATAATTGAAGGCAACCTTATGAGTTTGAGGTTTTATTTTTTGGAGGTGCAAGATCGTATAGCAGATAAGGTCGTTCCGATGAAGTATGTGAACTGAAAGTTTGGGCAACTTCACTCATGAGAACGGCAATAGTAAGCACCAAAAAGAATGGGCAACGTCATACTACTGTCGCCCATTAAAAAATCCTTCCCTTTCGTTTTGGTAAAAAATCCCCGTCAACTTTATGAACCAAACACCTGTTTTAGCTTTAGTTTGTTCTTTTGGGCAAAAACGAGACACATGAAGATCTTAATGCTTATTGGGACACAGACTGGAAATACGGAAACAGTGGCGGAGGCAGTTGCGCAGCATTTGGCAGTTGCAGGACACCTCATCCATTTCGTGGATTTGGCAGATGCCTATCCCGAAATGTTGATGGAATATCCCCACCTTATTTTGGCAACCAGTACTTGGGGAGATGGAGAATTACCAGACAATGCCTTAGATTTCTACGAAACCCTGCTTGCCCTTGCACCTGATTTATCGCACCTTCAGTATGCAATCTTGGCTTTGGGCGACCATACCTATGATCCCTATTTTTGCAAAGCCGCCGAGATCTTTCAAGATATTTTGCACCAATTTGGCGCACGGCAATCACAAGCACCTTATGAAATTGATGCAGGCCCCACAAAAGACGACATTCGTGGAGCCTGCGAATGGGCTATAAAAGTATCTCTGGCCTTTAACGGCGGAGGACCACCTTCTGCATGAAAACCTGTTTGCGCGAACCAACTGCCACTTCTAAACGTGCCAAATAAAGCCCATTGGACAAACCTGCGGCCGAGAGGCGCACCTGATGGGTTCCATGAGAGGCCATGCCGGATTTTAGCCGTTTCACTTCCCGCCCTTGGACATCAAACAGAGCCAGACTGACCTGAGCCGTTTCGTTGATGGTAAAAGACAACGTTCCTTCTCCAGCAAAAGGATTGGGATAGACGGGATGGAAGTTGGCCACTTCAGGCATAGGCGTTTTTTCGGTGGATGTAATGGTGTTGGTATAGAGATTCTGGGCAGCATCTGCAAAAGCATTGAGTTCATCTACCGACCTTGCGCCAATAACGGCAAACGCAAATTTGACGGTTTCTCCAGCTTCCAAATCGCCCAAAGTTGCCCCAATCATCGTAGAAACATCCTGTTTATCAACCGTTTGCGTTTGCACACCCGTCGTCATAAAAGACCATTTTTCACTCGCCCGAAAGCCATTACAACCTGTACAGCCACTTCCATAAATCTCTGGATTATTGGCAATAGAGCGATAATTCACGGGCTTATCCAACGTAAGTAGTTTGGTAGCTCCAATCAAAGTAGGACTTGTTACCGCATTTTGAACACTCCCTAAACGCCTAATACCGTCATATTTTGCATAATCGTCCTGCCCACCATTGGCAATGTCCCAATCCATAAACAACGCACCATGCAAGCCCGTAATTCTGGTTGAATTTAGGTTCCTCACTTCGTATTCAACGATAATAAAGCCTTGGTTTCCCACCTTATCGTCTGCAAATGTTTTTTGGGTTACCTCCACATTGATGGGGATATTGGCGGTAGAGTCCGACATCACAAAATGGGTTTCTTCTTTGGTTCTTTTGCCTGTTCCGATGGTCAAAACACTACTTCTAAGGGGTTGAAAATCCGCTTCCTGCGTGCTGCCATCATCTCCACGAACCACATCCGACACTTTTCCCTGCGAAACCCCCAGTAAGAGTCCTCCCTCGAACAAGAGATCGGTTCCATTCACACGAAACCCTTTCCCATTGTTCACATCCTGAAAGCCATTGTAGCCAATATTGCCTCGTGTTGTGATAGAGGCCGTGATTAAGCCCGTCTCATGATTTACAAATCTTGGTGGATTTAAGACCAAGTTGAAGGATTCTTTAAGGCTGAATTGATCCGCAAGAATTTCCAGCACCAAGTGTATGACATAGCCGTCGGGCTGGGTTCCCGTCACCTTAAATTGCAGTCCTGTTCCGGTAGCCGTTCCTCCGGCAGCAAGAATTCCCACGTTTATCGGGCCAGCAGTTTGGATCACCACATTTTGGTCTGGTGAAGAGAGTTTTAGTTGCACATTATTGGCAGTTGCCAGCCAATTTTTAAGACCCATTGTGAGGGTAATCACCTCATCTAACTGAATCACCCCATTTCGATTTGCATCCGTAAACGATGTCCGTTCAAGCCGAAGTGCCGGAAGCAAGAAGTTGGTCAGGGCATTTTTGGCATTTATTCTTCCTCCGCCCAAAGTGGAGGCAAAATTCGGATTTGCGGTTTCAATACGATCTGCCGTTACCCGCACTTGTTCCCCAAGTTGCTGTGGTGTGAGTGTTGGCTTCAGGGTTTTGACCAAGGCCGCTAAGCCCGAAACCATCGGCGCAGCCATCGAAGTACCACTTAGAAAAGCAAAATTGCTATTCGGAGCCGTACTAACAATATTGGAACCCGGCGCGAAAACATCCACCGTATGGCCATAATTGGAGAAGGGAGATTTTACATCGGTGGCATTGGTAGCGCCAACAGACAATACATTTTGGTAATTTGAAGGATAATGCGGAAGGAGGTCATTGTTATCTCCAACCCCATCTTCGCCGCCATTTCCGGCAGCAGCCACCACCAAACTTCCCAAACTTGTAGCCAACTGAATGGCCTGATTTTCAGTCTCGGAGTAAACATCCTCCGAACCCCAACTACAGTTAATGACTTGTGCGCCCAATTGAGCGGCATATGCAATGCCCCGAAAGCCAAAGGCCATCAGGTTATCGGCAGTGGCCGAACTCGCATTAACCGGTAAGATTTTGGCATTCCAACTCATGGAAGCGACCCCAATGCCATTGTTCGTCACACCCGCAGCCGTACCAGCGACGTGGGTTCCGTGCAGGGCATTATTGGGCGTATTGGAAAGGCCCGTTGGATCATTGGAATTGTTGGCAAAGTTCCACCCATTGACATCATCCACATATCCATTACCATCGTCATCCACGCCGTTGGATGGTATTTCTTTAGAGTTTTGCCAAATATTGGCCGCTAAGTCAGGGTGTTTCCAATCCGTCCCACCATCCACAATCGCAATCACCACATTGCCCGTTCCGCCCTTTACCACATCCCACGCAGCCTCGGCTTGTACGGCAGCAAAAGCATTTTTTTGGGAGGTTAGGTATTGAGGATCGTTGGGTGTGGCCAATATTTTGCGCCGATATACTGGTTCGGCATAGGCTACATGGTCATCGGTAGCAAGTTTTTGTGCCACCCACCACGGATCCGTGTTTTCGGAAATTTGTAGGGCATAGGTTCTGCTTAAGGCACTTGCCGTTTTGTTTAATCCACCGTCTAAGCCGGGAAATGCCGTCTCTACTTTTCGTAAGCCATCATCAGCCAGTTTATCGGTAATCGAGGCAGGCAAAGACAGTTGTTTTCCCATGGGCAAAGCGCCAGTTTTTAGTTGAAGGATTACCCAACCCGGCTCCATCATGGCCAAACTTGGACGCTTGCCCTTTGTCCCTAAACCGTTTTGATGGGCTGGAATCAACGAAAAACCGGCAAGAACTAAAAATAACCAAGCCGTCAAAGGCCGAAATGTTTTCATGTATAAAATGTGCTTAAAGGTTAAGTGAATACGGACTTTCTGCAATCTCTCTTCTTGTATTAGCACCTCTTTATGAATCAAGTATAAAGGAACTCATGAAGATGCGCTAAATTTATGTAAATAAAAGGCTTTTGAAACCGCTTTCTTGCATTTTTTTGACGTTAACCCCTTGAGACTTCACAATCAATTTCTGAAATTAAGGTGTTTTTTATCACAACCCACTGCATTAATCCAAAAAACATGATCACGAAAAAGTATAATGCTAAAGGAACAGCTTGCAAAGTAACCTTTGAAGTGCCGCAAGAAATAGCCGAAAAAGAACTCGCGGTTGTTGGAGATTTTAACAACTGGAATATCGAAGAAGGGGCTATGAAGTTCGTAAAAAAGGACAAGAAATGGAAAGCCACCCTCAACTTAACGGCGGGCAATTCCTTCCAATTCCGGTACTTTGGTGACAAAGGCTGGCACAACGATGAGGCCGCAGACGAGACCGCTTATGGGCCTTTCTTGGCAGAAAACTGTATATTGAGTGTTTAATCGCTGAATTGCATGTATTTTAAACCCCGCCCTCTCCGTAGAAGCGGGGTTTTTTATTCGTTTTTGGTATTTCCCCATTTTTATGCCACCCATACCTTGCAAATGACCCAAAAACTTCCGTCCCTATTCCGTGTACTTAGGCCCTATCATTGGATCAAAAACATTGTTGTTTGGTCGGCTCCTATATTTGCCCTCCACTTCACGATAGAGACAGTGTTGCGGGGAAGTTTGGTTTTTTTGGTATTTTCTTTGATAGCAAGTACATTCTATGTCATCAACGACCTAAAAGACGCTCCCCACGATCAGCTCCATCCAACCAAGAAAAACAGACCTATTGCTTCAGGTGCTGTTTCTCGTCAACAAGCGCAGTTTCTGGCAGGCATTACAGGGACTCTTGGCATAGGTCTGGCCTGCTTCTTACCCATACAGGCCCTGCTGCTGGTTGTCGGCTACATTGCCTTGCAAATGGCCTACAATCTGCATTTAAAACAAGAGCCTATTTTAGATTTGCTCACACTTGCCCTTGGATTTGTGCTTCGTGCTTTGGCCGGCGCATTTGCCATGAATGTTCCGGTTTCAAAATGGTTTGTGCTTTGCCTCGGTTTGCTGTCCTTGTTTTTGGGCATAGAAAAGCGGAAGGCCGAACTATTGTCCCTTGGCTCCGAGGCCAATACCCGTAAGGTTTTGGCGCATTACTCCTTAGGTTGGTTGCACCGCATGGAGTCTATCGTCTCGGCAGCCGCATTGATGGCGTATGCACTCTGGACTATCGAGGCGGCCACTTCTTCGTATATGCTCACCACCATCCCGTTTGTGGTGTATAGCCTTTTCCGATACCAATACCTTACCGAAAACGGCTTGGGTGAAACCCCAGAAGTAACCCTCTTTGCAGATCGGGGCATGAGGTATGCCTTTTTGTCTTGGCTTATATTCGTACTAATCTTTTTGGCTTTGGAAAAAGGTTTATGGGCCTGATTTTATTCTATTCACAAATCTGACACCTAATAGACATGTACCAAACCACTTTTAAGATCACCAAAATGGATTGTCCGTCCGAAGAACAGTTGATTCGGATGAAACTCGCAGGCTTTCAAAACATCGTGCAGTTGGATTTCGACCTATTGCATCGAACACTTGTCGTGGTACATAAGGATGTGTATGAACCTATTTATCAATCACTTATGGCCTTAAATCTGGGAACCAATGTTTTAGAAAGTGTTCCATGTACCGAGTCACCACTCCAAAACGACAACACCACCTTAGAAAGAAAACTTTTATGGCAGGTTCTTGCGATAAATCTTTTCTTCTTTGGGTTAGAGGGCATTACCGGATGGATCAGCCACTCAATGGGTTTATTGGGGGATGGTTTAGATATGCTGGCGGACGTTTTTGTATATGGTTTGGCACTTATCGCCATCGGTGGAACAGCTTCACGTAAAAAAAACATTGCCAAAATAGCCGGCTATATACAAGCCTTGCTTGCTTCTCTTGGCTTCATAGAAGTGATAAGAAGGTACTTTGGAACAGAAACGATCCCGAATTTTGAAACCATGCTCGTCGTTTCGGTGCTTGCCCTGATCGGTAATGGCCTATGTCTGTACCTCCTTCATAAAAGTAAAAACACCGAAGTTCACATACAAGCCAGTATGATTTTTACCTCGAACGACATCATTGTAAATTTCGGTGTGATACTCGCAAGCGCCTTGGTTTATTGGACAGACCATAAACTGCCCGATCTACTTATTGGCGCCATCGTTTTTGTCTTGGTTGGAAAAGGAGCCTTAAACATTTTAAAACTATCGAAATAGCTTCACTTTACCCTTTCCCTTTAGTTGGCGTTATAAATCCTTTGGCCATTGTGGAATGGACTCTGGCGCTAATTGATGCACCTGTCTTTGTACCACTTCCAAAATACCATCTTTTACAAATGCCCCAGAAGCATTCCGATGGCCACCCCCCCCAAACCTACTGGCCCATTTATTCACCGCCCATTCGCCCTTAGACCTAAAACTCATCTTAACCCCTTTCTCAATCTCCAAAAACATGACGCCCACTTTTACCGATCCGATGGAAAGGATCATGTTCACAAAACCCTCTGTTTCGCTCGTATGACAACCAGTTTTACGAATCATCTCTTGCGTAACGGACATATACCCCACTTGATCATCATAGGCTAAAGTCAGTGTTTCCAAGGACATACCTAGAAGACGTAATGCAGCAGCAGCCTTATTGTCAAAAACCTTCAGGTGAATATCCGACGGGAACAGGTCGCCACGTTCAATGAGATCGGCGGCTATTCTGTGGGTATCGGCCACCACCGAGTCGAAGCGGAAAGAACCCGTATCCGTCATAATGGCCGTGTAGAGCGCCGTCGCAATGTCATGATTGATTTGTTCAGGACGATGGCCGTGAATCAACTGGTAAATTAGTTCACCCGTAGAAGTAGAACGGACATTAACCGCTTTATGATCGAACCAGTTTTCAGGATCTAAATGATGATCAATCAATACTTTGGTGGCATTGCTTTCTTTAATGGGTCGTGCCAAAGCGCCAACGCGGTCTAAAGTATTCACATCAACCACAAAAATTACATCCGCAAAGGCAATTTTGGAGCGCTGCTCAATCCCGCCATCAAACGTTTGTACCTGCAACTGATTGGCAAGCCAAAACAAATTGGGCGGTGGAGGATCGCTCAGGATGACATCGGCTTGTTTACCGAGGCGGTTTAAATACGCACCAAGCGCAGCGGCAGAGCCGATCGCATCGCCATCTGGCCGCACATGCGAGGTGATTACAAACCGTTTTTTCTTCTCAATAAGTTTTAGAATTTCTTTGAACATGAACCCAAATATTTAGGAAAACACAATTTATGGGAAGTGCCTGCGTGTATAAAAAAACAACGATCTGTATGTGAACACAAACCTACACACCAACTACTTCATCTTTTTTTCAAACATTTTCAAGACATTGTAAGCCAATTCTTTTAGGGAAGTATTTTGGAGATTACATACCATAGCAATCACCAATTGTTTCTCTGGACGGAGCACCAGAATGGCACTTCCGCCCACGGGCGAGCCAGAATGCCCAACGTATCGCTTCCCTTCAACAACCTCTGCGCCCCATCCAAAACCATAACCCGTCTCCTTGCCATTCTCCGTTTTGCCCGACGTAAAAAACTGCTCCAAAGTTTTGCGTTTCAGCAACTTTTCCGCCAGCAGGCCACCGCCAAACCGCGCCACATCTTCTGCAGTGGAGAGAAATCCGCCACCGGCCCATTTATTGCTATTGTCCACCCATGGTGCTTCGCGGACTTTCCCTTTCTGGAGCGAGTAAAACTTGGCCGTCCCCATCCGAAATCTTGCACGGTCTTCTGGATACGTATTGTACATCATGAGCGGGTCAAAAACCCGTTGACGGATAAAGGAACGATAATCCTGCCCACTTGCACCTTCAATGACAGCCCCAAGCAAAGTAAACCCATATGTAGAGTACAGGTATTTTGTACCCGGCTTGGCCATAAGACTATCATTTTTAAATATTTCCAAGGCGTCTGTTACATTCCTGAAATAACGTTTGCTGTAATATTCTGCTTCTCGATAAGTACGAATGCCCGCCAGATTCTGGCCCACTTGCAGTACCGTGATGGGGTATTTTTTTTCTGGGAAGGTATGGGCATATTTCTGAACAGATGTCTGCAAATCAACGTCTCCAGATTCCACTAGAACCCCAATGGCCGTCGTTGTAATGGGTTTCGAGATACTCGCAATGCGCATCAAGGTGTTGGGACGCATCGGCTCTTTGGTCGCCAAGTCCGAATAGCCAAATCCGCGTGTCCAAACCACTTGATTTTTGATGGAAACCGCCACCGTTAAGCCTGGCACTTTTTTTTGTTGCATGAACGCCTCGATGGCCTTAGCCGCCTGCATGGACAAATCTGCATCAAACGTAAATCCTGCGGGTTGTGAAAAGACAAAAACCGAGCATAGACCCGCAACGGCCATGCTGAGATAAAAACGAAACATCATGCGTAATTAGACTGAACTTGATTGGGCAACCCAAGATACACGTTTTAGATATCAGACGAATCCAAAAGTTTTAAAAGATTGAACAAATAATAATGCTCCACTTCAAATCGCATTGACCTCCGCCTTCATGATCCCTTCTTGATTTTTTTTACGGTACATCAGATATAGCACCTTCTCATACAAACATTTCACAATTCAACCTATCATAAGCCATGAAAAACATCTTTAAACACCTCCTAACACTTAATCCTGTTTGCCTCTTGGCCATTATTTTTCTTTCGGGATGTAGTGCAGCTCAAAATGAAGCCTACTGGAACCAAGTTCGTGAAAACCACCGAAACCAAGAGTGGGCAGAGCAATTTGTGGGTAATTATTCGGGCGTCATTTATTCCGAAACCATAGATCCGGCGGTTCCTACCCCAGTCCGACGCGACCACAGTTTTACCGTTCAAGTAACCCGCGTTTCAAACCAAAGAATCAGGGTCGTAATTCCAAACTTTACCAATGGCGGACGTACTTACCGCGCCGATTTTGAAGCGCAATTGGGCTTGGTTGGACTGTTTAACACAAACGAAACTGTGGACGGCATTCAAATTAATGGTGGCGGCGCTTTCACGAAACCTGAGGGAAGTTCAACCTTTCGCCTCACCCTCAGATACGAATTTACGGACGGAACTCGCGGTGTTGTCCTAAACATGAACCCCCTCTCATACTAAGCCATACGACATGGGGATGAAGAAATAAATAGTGACTCATTCTTGGTACTTAATTTTGGTTAAGTTCAATAATTCAAAGTACTTAACCAATACAGAATATGGTGTTTAAATTTGCTTCAACTCCTGATGAACGATATGCTCACCCTGTATGACAAAGACAATCTTCTTACCGAGGTTGTCTTTTTTTGCACCTACGACTATGGAAACCCAACTAACCAAGGGATGCTTATTAATTTTTTTTACACAAATGTGCTACAAGAGGTTAAGAGAATCTTATACATGATTTATGGAGAGGTTTAGTATTTTGTAACAAATCAACTGACATAGTCATATGAAAACGCTCTCAACCCTACTTATTTGGTTCATGGCAATTCTTACAACCCCTGTTTTCCCTCAAAAAACAGACCCTTGTTCTAAGCCAGCACCAGAATTTAACCTCAAAAACAGTTGGAGAACTCCCTTTTGGAAAGCCAGATGCCACCTCTATTACGGTGTGCAAAAAGCAACCAATGGTAGAGACTCTTCGGAAGCGTACCGTAAAGGCATTGTGTTTTTAAACGAGGCCATGCAAGCATCCAAGTCCAATCAAGAAACGGGAATGACGTTTGAAGATGAAGCGGAGATAGATGGTGTAACTGTGGGTCTCAATCAAAGCTTTTCCACCAGTTCAGTACTTGTTGAAGCCTATGGAGCCACTTTTGCACCTTGGGGAATAGACTTTACCGCCACACTCGTTGGTAGTAACCTCTTCGATGATCGTTCTTTCAACCTAAGAATTTTACCGGTTTATGACGAAAATGCCACAACGTTATACTTTGATGTTCCTCTTCCTTCCAGTACAAAAGTACCGCTTTTGGGAGAGGCCAATACCAACAGAAAAGTCTTTGGCTATTTAGACGTGAAAGAATGGGAGTTTATGAACAGCACGTTCAATTTAAAAAAGGATCAAGTCATCAACCGTATAGAATTTCTTCGGATTTATTCCCCATCATGGTACGATGTCGCCATAAGTGATGTGGTAGGATGGATCAAAAAAGGCATCAAAATCAAAGCAGCGGTATCGGCAGGATTGGCCATTACATCTGGTGGCGCTGCACCTTTTCTCTTCCTTTACGAAATGAATGAATTGTACGAAGAATTTTATCCGGACGAAGATTTTGCCCGAGCCACTTTTGTGGTACAACTTGCTGACAAAACGGGGGAATCACTCTTAGAAACGTCTTTAGATGTGATAGATGAAGACCTGAAACACATTCAAGGGCTGGGGGAAATGAGGACGGATGCATTTGGAAAAAAACTAGGTTACGACATGGCCGGGAAAATGGTGGAATTAATGGCAGAACGGTACTTGGCTTCTGCAGAGGTTAAACTGCGGGAAACGATTCGTACCGCCGGAGAACCCACGGGCTACCATGCGGAAGAAACCTATTTTAACTTCTATGCTGCCAAAGCCCCAAGACCGCCCGTTCTTTTGTTTGCTCAATTAAGCGCAACACATCAAGCCATTGACCGGCCCTGTTATATCGGAGAATGTTATGACGAAACCGCTTGGGGAACGCAAATCTTCCGCTTTGCGCCACATCTGATTCGCTCCCAAAATTCATCCGACAAAACGTTACACGAAATAATGGCTGACAAATCCTCAAAAGAAATTAATTGGGTTTCGAGCTTAAGGGATCAACAAAAAGGCTTTTCCAAGTGGTGGTATATCGAAAACAATGCCTTCACACAAGCCATTAATGAATCAAAAATCATTTCGGCAGAACCCACTGTGCAAGAAGTGAAATTTTCTCTACCAAAATCCCTTCTTGAAAAATGGGCCGCTCAAATCAATGTACCACCGAAAAAAGTTTTGGATCACTTAGAAGTTGCCCTTTTCCTGAATAAAACCGCCGCTACTTCTGCCCATACGCCAGGACTTAGGAGCCAATATGCCACAAAGACGTTGTTGGGCGAGCTGGAGCATGGCAGTGCTGGTGATACACGAAAATTTCACTTCGGAATCATCAATCTACGTGGACCACTAGGCCAAGACTTGGGTGCAGCGCTTCGAGATGATCTTCCGAACAGCCGAATTCCCTATTTTGTTTTCGATTTAAGGCCGCATAGATCGTATTTTCTCCAGGTTCGATACAAACCAGAACCAACCAAGCCCTACATAAACTTGGGTATGATTCAAGCCCAATTTAATGACCATTCTGAAGGATTTGAGCGTAAAACTGTAAAACACAAGGACTACTCCTACTTTTCGGATACTGTCGTTGGACATTTATTAGAACCCGATACTCCGCCCGAACTTAACATTCTTCTTCCGAGAATGGATTTGGAACACAAAGGGCGAAAAATGGGGCCTTTGCTCAAACTTTCGTTTAACCCTCACATTCGGTATCACCAATCTGGAACCATAAAAACACCGGGATTTTCGCTGATTTCAAATGAAGCACATCAGGCATGGAGTACTGCACGGTATGTTAAACTACGTGTTCCATCCAGCCTACGTGTCAAAAATCCAATCTCGGTTGATGTTCAAGTGGACTACGACAAATTGTCGGTAGCAAATGAGGAAAAATACCCATATGCCAAACAAGGCGATACGTGGGTGGCAGCGGGCGGTAAAAATGTTGTTCGCTTTACGGGATATGAACTTCGTAAACTTAAAGGGGGGATTGGGAATAACGACGAATATTGGAAAATGAATCTCATGAGTTCCACACTTGTCGCCACTTCCGATACGCCCAAGTTTGATATTCCTCTTCAAAATGAAACGCTTTCTCAACCCGTAGTCTATATGGTACTGCTCCGCTGGACACTGACCGTTCCACCCGGGGTTTCCGTACCCGGCAATACCCCTTTGATGGTTATTGAAGTTGGGCAGTAATGCGCCTTTCTATGCATAACGTCTCCGGAGAAGCTAAACTACTCTGGAGACGTTATATCCATTCCCGTAATGAGAAAACATCTTGTTTGTCGGAAAGAAAGGCATTCACAGATCACGGCTCTGGTGTGTTCATCCACGCAAACAAATCCACCAAATTACCGTCTGCGTCTTCCACGACAGCATAGCGTTGCCCCCAAAAAGCTGCCCATGGTGGCTTAATACTATTGTATCCCGCCTCAATCACCCGATGGTACAAGCGATCCACCTCTTCGGGGTCTTCGCACAAAAATGCAAGCCCCATCCGGTGTCCGGTAGCGGGTTTCCAATCCGCATGAAAACGTTTGACCAACTCAGTGGTATCCCATGCCAATCGAAAACCGACCTCTGTTCGGAACTCAACATGGTCTTCGGCATCCATTTCCGAAGGAATATCGAGACCAAGCAAGCGATAAAACTTGAGGGCTTTGGCCATGTCTTGTACCACCAATCCCACCAAATCAGGTTTTGCCATTGTTGTTATTTTTTATGGACATGAATAATAGCCGTAACCGCAATTTGCACCCGTGCGTTTCGGGGTAAGGCTGCTACTTGTACCGTAGAACGCGCCGGTGGATCTGTTGGAAAGTATGTTCCATAGACGGAATTGAACTTTTGGAAATCGGCCAAATCGGTCAGAAAAACATTGACTTGCACGACATGTGCAAGGTTCATCCCTGCCGCACGCAAAACTGCCATGGTATTTTCCATGGCCTGTTTGGTTTCCGCCTCAATCCCACCCTCAACCAATTGCCCACCCGGTGTAAGTCCCAATTGCCCAGCAAGCCAGACCATGTCCCCCACTTTTACGGCTTGGCTATAAGGGCCAATGGCTTTCGGCGCTTGATCGGTCGCTATGATTTTCCGAACCCCACTCGGTGGAACGGAACACGCTGATAGGCTACACAAAACCAAGAATAACCAATTCCTCATGATGTTAGGTTTTTGGAAGTCCGTTTTTTAGAACCAGATTCATGGCATCTGCAAAGCGGTCTAATTCCTCTATGGTGGTATAAACCTGTGGCGTTACGCGAATTCCCTCGAATTCCGGATGCTTAATCGCAACCGTTAAGATGTTGTATTTATTGAGTAAATAGTCACTGAGTTGTGCAGAGTCCACGCCCAGAATTTGCACATTCGCCAAACCACAGGCCAGACCGGGTTTACGACTGGTGTGGAATTTCACGCGATCCGAGCTTTCCAATTGCTTCATCCAATGTTCGCGAAGGTACACCAAGCGTGCCGCTTTACGCTCTGCCCCAATCCCATTGTGAAACATGATGGCTTCCGAAATAGCCAAGATATTGGCAGCTGGATGCGTCCCGATTTCCTCGTATTTCCGAATGTTTTCATCCATCGAGGCTGGTGCAGCTTGTAAGGGCCAAAGGTCTTTGATTTTGTCTTTTTTGACATACATCATGCCAGTTCCATGCGGGGCACAAAGCCATTTATGCAAACTCGTGGCAAAGAAGTCGCAGTCCAAATCCGCTTGTTTAAATGGGAAATGCGCAAAAGAGTGTGCACCATCCACAATGACCGGAATTCCCCGTCGGCGTGCCATTTGTACCACTTTCTTAACGGGTAAAATCTGCCCTGTCAGATTGATCATGTGGCTAATGTGGATGATTTTGGTGCGTGAAGTGATGCCTTGCTCAAAACGGCGAACCACCTCGTTATCGTCCTCGGCCGGGACTGGAATTTGGATTTGAACCAGTTTTACGCCATCTCGTCGCTCTCGTTGTTGATAGGTGGTAATCATACGCGGATAATCTTGCGTCGTGGTCAAGATTTCGTCCCCCGCCTTAAGGTCAAAGCCACATTGTGCAATTTGCAACCCTTCGGAAGCATTACGAACCACCGCCAATTCCTCTGGATCACACTGGAAAAGCCGTCCTAATTGCTGACGAACAGACTCCCGCTGCGGTTCTAACCAACGCCACATGGTATAGGCCGTTGACTCGTTCGAGACGTCTAAGTACCGCTTCATCGCTTGTTGCACAATTTGGGGCGCTGGCGAAACCCCACCATTGTTCAAGTTAACCATTGTCCGATTCACGGTATAGGCTTGTTGTACCTCAAGCCAATACGACTCATCTGCCGCCAACTCTTGCGCGGTGGCGGTATGCTGGCTCAAGGATTGTAAGGTCTCGGCAAAGGCTTCCGGCGAATATGCGGACGCAACGCCTACGGTTCCGATTGTACTTAGGAACGTTCGTCTTTTCATGGGGAGTAGGGTCTAAGGGTGAATGAATATGGAAAGTTAAGCTCATTCGTCCAAACTTCAAAGAAGGAAATAAAAAAGGCGTTTCCATTGCTTACCCTTCTCGCCGTTTACAGATGTGTTTTTCCTGTCATTACGAAAAAAACCAAACTTTATTTACCAATTAGGAGACCTGTCGAGGGATTTTTTGCAGTAAAAAAGCACAAGATTCTCGGCTAATTTGTTGGCGTACCATCGCATGTCGCTTATTTGAGAGCAAGTGGATTAGGCGTCGTTTGCAGGCTGGTGTAAACAAAACCACCTGAGCCGTCTCCAATAATGACTTTTCTGCTGCGGCGATTCCATCCAAGGCAATCCCAAAGAGCTGTCCGGCGAATCCTGTTTCTACTTTGAGAGCAGCGATTAGATATGGTATGGTTTCGGAATCTCGTGCCACCAAAACAATGGTTTCGTTCGGGAGTACCTCAGCCACCATCTGAAGGACATCTGGTGCAATAGACAAAAAGACACCTTGAATTTCGGTCTTTGGTAAGCGCTCCTGAACAGCACGAATGTTCATAAATGGGGTAATTAACAGATCTGCTTCCCGAACAGAGCGCAGAAAATTGAATGTAACACCCTCGATAGGCTCATGGAGGAGGTCGTGTAATTGTTGAACGCCGCCTTCAACCAATTCGGGATAAGCAGCAGCGAAAGCGAACCGCCATTGGGGTGGCTTGAACACCTCATCAATTTGTTCTTCAAACAGGTAGCGTACTTCTTCGTCCTCTAAACCTAAACCCACCAACCGTCGAAGCGCATCTTGTACAATAGCGGCTCCAGCCTCCATCCTTTCCGTCTTGCCCGCTTGGTCGCGCGAGGCCACCCGATAATGGCGGCTCCCAGAAACTGCCAAGTACCCTTGACGTTCCAATTCCTGATAAGCCTTCCGAACGGTATGAAAGGAGACGCCCAATCGGTCGCCCAGACTTCGTGTAGAAGGCATGGGATCGTTTACTTTGAACGCCCCAGTTGCGATCTTGTATTTAATTTCCTCTATGAGGTTTTCGGTTAAAGCGCCTTTGCTTTGGCTTTGAGGGGAGCGCATCATGGCTATTCCGTGAAACGATGGTGAAACCTTGTAAGATACAAAAAAACCTTTGCATTGGTACGACAAAAGCCTTATCTTATCCATCCTAAAAACAAAAGCGCTCGTAGCTCAACTGGATAGAGCATCTGACTACGGATCAGAAGGTTAGGGGTTCAAATCCTCTCGAGCGCGCCAAGTTAAGCTGTAATTTTAATAAAATTGCAGCTTTTTGTTTTATGGCTCTTTCTGCGTCAAAAAAACAAACCTGAACGCCATTTTCATTTCGTGTCAAGACCTGCCTCTTTCGCACCATCCCATCGTATCTTCCTCAAAAAAAGAGTCATTATGTCTTTAGAAAGCTTGCTACATACCGAGAAGCGCTGGATGAAATATGCCTTAAAAGAAGCCGAACGAGCAGCGCAATCCGGAGAGGTGCCAGTTGGTGCGATTGTGGTAAAGGAAGGAAGGATTATTGGGCGTGGGCACAATCAAGTGGAACATCTGCAAGACCCAACCGCACATGCCGAAATCTTGGCTATTACGGCTGCATGTGAAACCTTAGGACAAAAATGGTTACAAGGTTGTTCGCTGTACGTCACGCTTGAGCCATGCCCGATGTGCGCCGGTGCATTGGTGATGGCAAGGCTTTCACGCTTGGTTTTTGGCGCTTTCGATGAAAAAGCGGGGTGTTGTGGAACGCTTCACAACTTGGTACAAGACAGAAAGTTCAATCACCAGATGGAGGTTATCTCTGGGGTGGAAGCAGACCTCTCTGCGCAAATGCTTCGTGCGTTTTTCCATGAGCAGCGGATGAGGCCGGAAAATGCTAAAAACAATTAATCGTTAAATAAAGATGTACGATATATTAATCATTGGGGCTGGTCCTCTTGGACTTGCCTGTGGAATTGCCGCAAGGCGTGCCGGACTTTCGCATCTGATCTTAGAAAAAGGGGCTTTGATTAATTCCTTTGTGGGGTATCCCACCGATTTAGAGTTTTTTTCTACGCCAGAATTATTGGAGATTGGCGGTGTTCCATTTACGACGCGGCATTACAAACCTGTCCGGTCGGAGGCTCTGGAGTATTACCGCCATGTAGCAAGGGTGGAGGAATTAAATATCCGTCTTTATGAGCGCGTCACGGATATTCACGGGGTGTCAGGAAATTTTAGCGTCCTCACGGAAAAAGGGCTTTATAGCGCCAAAAATGTGGTTATAGCTACCGGTTTTTTTGATTGTCCTAATCCCTTGCAGGTAAAAGGTAGCGATTTCCCCAAAGTGATTCATTATTACAAGGAGCCTTTTGCCTATGCCTACCAAAAAGTTGCAGTGATTGGGGCCAAAAACTCGGCGGCAAAAGCAGCTTTGGATCTCTACCGACACGGCGCAACCGTATCCCTAATTGTTCGGGGAAATGAGATTTCGGACAAGGTTAAATACTGGATAAAGCCAGATTTGGAGAATAGAATTCTGGATGGGAGTATAAAAGCTTATTTTAATTCAAGCGTTCGAGAAATTACAGAAAAGAGCATTTCCTTAGACACGCAAAAAGGTTTCGTGGTTTTAGAAAACGACTGGGTTTTTGCCATGACGGGTTATCGCCCCGATTTCGAGATGTTACGGCGTTTTGGTTTGGACTTTGAGGCTGATGAATGGCAAACACCCGTTCACCACCGTGATACGATGGAAACCAATCGTGAGGGTGTGTACTTAGCAGGTGTTGTGTGTGGTGGACTACGAACCAATATCTGGTTTATCGAGAACAGCCGCATTCATGCAGACATGATCATAGACGACATCCGTAGAAAGCAATAAAGAGTTTAAGGAGCCTGCAAAACTTGTCGTGCCATACCATTACTTGGGTCTAACACAAGAGTCCTTTTTGCCAAATTTATCGCCTCAGTTTTTTTTCCAAGTTGATAATAAACAGCGGCTAATGTCCCCATAGTTGTCGCATTATTTGGAACCAATTGCGCGGAACGTTCCAACAAAGATTGGGCATCCGCAAAACGACTCGTTTGAATATAGAGCGAGGCCAAATTGTTTAGCATGGCTGCATTATTAGGGTTAAGTTGAGTGGTTCGCCGGAACATTCGCTCCGCATTTTTCAGTTCGCCTCTTTTTGCCAGAATGACCCCAAGGTTTCCCAAACCGTTTATATGGTCTGGATTTAGCCGTACTGCTTGGAAAAGATATTTTTCTGCCTCAGAAGCGTTATTTTGCTTAAAATACAGGGTTCCAAGGTTATAATTGGCCTCCGTTTGCCATGGGTCTTCAGCAACAGCGGCTTTATACGCCTCAATAGCTTCCGAGAGTCGTCCTTGTGTTTCTAAGAGCCGTCCCAGATTGGTACGGATATTGGCCAAAGCGGGTTGAATTTCCAGCGCTTTACGGTATAATTTTTCCGCCTCATGCACCGGACGTCCAGCCGCTTCATAGGCTTGCGCAAGACCATTCAACCGCTCTGGAACCCCGCTATTCTGTGCATTTGCTTTTTCCATCCATTGAATGGCCTCGTCAAAATTTCCTTGTAGAAACAGCGCATAGCCCAACGAAAACATGGCTTCTCCCATTTTGGGAAAATTGGGAAGTTTCTCACGGAGCAGGTCTATGCCTTTTTGGAGCAGGTCTTCCCGATCCATTCTGCGGCCATAAACCATGTAAGCCATTCCCACATAAAGTTCAGCCTCCGGAGTATTGTCTGGAAAATGTGATTTCAGTTCAATATTGCCATCCCCCAACGATTCGTCATATCGCACCTTACCCGATCGAACCACGCGCACCTGATGATCGGTAAAAGAGGAATGGGGCGCATCTGCCGTTTGTGTTTTGGGCATATGGCACGAGATACAATTAGAGGTCGTTTGGTGATTGGCTTTTTCGGTCGTAGCCACTTTCGCCGGTAATCCCGCAGCCGGATGACAAGAGAGGCATTTTTGGTTAAAATATTCGACACCTTTTTCTCGGAAGCCTTCATGCGGATCGTGGCAAGTGGTACAATCCATGGGTTTTTTTGCGGTTATTGACCCCGTAAAACAAGCACTCTCCTTCATCCTATCGGCATGGGACACTACCGAAATCCGTCCGTTTGCATCAGCATTAGCCACTTTAAACACCGCAACATGGCTTGATAAAGTCATGGAAGGGCGAAAATCAAAGGCTTTTACGCCTTCACGCAGCAAAGAAACGGGGCCGTGTAAATGGCATTGTTGACAAACATCCAAACGCCGATCCAAAGAAAGGTGTTTGGGGTTCACAATGGTATAATCTGTCCCCTTGAAATCTGGATCGGAGGTGCGCTCCTCCACGTGCAAAGCACCCGGCCCATGACAGCGTTCACAACTGATGCCTTCCGGCATTTTGGTGTATTTCCCCTCGACAAACGGGACTGGTTCTGGATAAGAATTGTGGCAGGCCATACACCGCTCTGGAATTTCGCGGTTAAATCGTGCGTTTTTTTCTTTATATCCCGGACTAAAAGACCATTTTTTTTCTTGGGTGTACCACGTGAGCGGCAGTTCGTAATGGCGACCATTTTCAACGGTGATATAGGTGCGTGCGGCAGTCCCACTACCCACGACATAGTTCATTTCTCGGATAAGCGAGGTCGTTTTTTCGCCATTTTCCAAACGGTACTCTTCTTGGAAAAACTTATTGCCCTCACGGAATGGGCGGTAATAAAATCCGGTAGCCTCATGATAGATCGGAGCTGTATCAAAATTTTCTACCGTATTGGCCTCCGTAAGTGTATAAAAAGAGTTGGCCATGCCATGCGACTCGTAGCGTGCGACCAAATCTTCATGACACGAGGCGCATGCTTCATCACCCACAAAAGAAGATTTTAGGTTTTTGAACGGGTTGGGTTCCACTGGATCGGAGGATTCGGAGCCGTTCTGACAGGCTGAAATCAGAAAAAACATTCCCAAAACTAAAAAAGCAATGGGGAAAAAGGAAATACGGACAAATAAGCGCTTCATAACATCCTATTAATTGATCTAATAAGTTAGGATTTTCGAATGCGGCTTACAAATTTTTATGCACGGCGGTTAACTTACGTTGCTGGATGTGATTAGCGTGGGGAAGGAGAGTTTGCACAATATTAGCACGCAAGGTGGATAGCGCCTTACCATAAATGGAAGCCTCTGGCCAACAAAAAAGCCTCGTCTTTTGTGGACAAGGCTTGTTAG
Source organism: Rhodothermia bacterium (assembly GCA_017303715.1). Classification (GTDB taxonomy): domain Bacteria; phylum Bacteroidota; class Rhodothermia; order Rhodothermales; family UBA2364; genus UBA2364. The sequence goes on from JAFLBZ010000001.1 coordinate 216,012, forward strand.
GGAACTTATCAGCAATATTTATTCAGACTTGGTAACCCGTTGGACATACGTCTGGCTGTTGATGTTTACCCGAACCAAGTAGATACCATTGGACGCAACCGTACCGTGAGTTGTTTTACCATCCCAGACCAATGTATGAAAACCTGCATCTAATACTTCATGTTTCTTTAGGACATTCACGCGGCGACCCAAAAGATCAAAAACCTCGGCATGAACGGTGGCTTCCTCGGCCAACTGGAGGGGCAACGTGGTTTGGAGGCTAAAAGGATTTGGGTAGCCGGAAGACAATCCACTTTGTTGCGGAATTTCTACCGAAGGTGCTTGCGTGCCCACGCGAATTTTAAACTTCCTGACACTATTTTCTTGTTGTGAAACAAACGTGAAGGAAGGCTTTTTTCGCAAGTCCTGAACCGTTTTGGTCACAGGGTCAATGGCCCACACACCCAAGTTTTCTGGAAGTATCTCTGGTAATAAACTGGAAATATGAACCAAACCTTTTTCGGAGGTACGGACACTCATTTCCCATTGTTCCTCTTGTTGGAATGGGCGGATGTCCGTTTTGTAGCGTTTAAGCGGCCTGTCCCAATCCATATGTTCGAAAGCCACTTCAAGGTAAGGGCCTAAGATTGGTGGTGCGGCTTTGTCCAATTCATCCCACTGCGGACTGGCGGCTTGGTGAATCCCCAATGTGGCTTCGTTGGCACTCCGGTTACCGACCTTTGCTTTAAAACGGATAGACCAATCTGGTTGGACTTGGGCAAACACCTCTGTTTTGGTCACGATGCGCCGAAAAGGATCAACAAATAAGCTGTCGTTTTGATTGCCCGACAAATTGTTTGCCACGATGTAACCCTTAAAAGGAGAGAAGACGTCTGCTGATAGCCAATTGGGTTCAGGTGTTCCATCTTCGTCCAAATCGGCTGGAGAAAAGGTCTCTATCTGAAGATTTTGGCCAGACTTTGCACTAATGTTGGCGCGTGGTAGATCAAACGCAAAAGGTGAACCTACCATATTCCAACCGGGTGCAAGTTTGCGTTTAAACACGTTGTTTAGTGGCACAGAGGTTGCTTCTCCGAGTAAAATGTCTTGAGGCAAGGGATCTCGGAAGATCAACCAGAATGCTGCCCCCGGCGCAAACTCCAATTCCGCCTCCGAGAGTTCGACGAGTTCTTCATTATTGGGGTTTTGGCCAAATAAGCGCCAACGCACCGGATTGTATGCCCCCAGAACTGGCTCAAGCAATGCGCGGATATTGGTTTCCTTAAGCGAATGGGGTGTTGCGATAAAGTTAAATTGGGCTGGATCGCTTCCATTCACCAAGAGGCTGGAAATAAAACTTACGTTCCCACTAGGAATCGCAGCTTGAATCGCCCGACGCCCACTGATGACGTTTTGGTCTTTTGTATCGCGAACCGTCGCAAAATACTCCACACCTTGGATGCCTACGGCGGTTGCGGGGATGGTGGCTACAAAAGTGGCTGGATTGTTTTCGGTGCCCTCTTTTGTCATCGTTAGACTTGTGAAACCCGCCTCACCACCTCGTCTAAATTGTAATACAGCACCAGCAACCCCTACATCATCTTGTGCCTGAACCCTAATGACAATGGGCTGCGCAATAGGCTGCGGAGTGGCGAAATTCGTGACAGAAACAATGACCGGTGCGGTATCGCGTGTAATATTGATCTGTACGCGGCTCAAATCGTCCTCCGACTGCACATTGTTGCCCGGTGTAGAATCCACATCCAATTCGGTTGCTTTGGACACTTGTGCAACGTTGGAGGCAAGTCCGGGTTCGCCCAAAAGTGCCGTTATGGTAAGTTGCACCGATTCCGACTCTAAAAGCTCACCGATTGCCCATTGGCCGGTTTGTGAATTAAACGTGCCTTTATTGGGGCTTCCAGAAAGAAATGTGAGGTTCGCGGACTTTGTTTGGCTTAGTTCCACATTGGTGGCGGGGCTTGGCCCTTTGTTCACCACGATTATGCGAAGTGAAGTTGTTGTGCCTTGGATTCCCGAAGTGGGGTTTGCCGTTTGCGATACTTCCAGATCAATCCTTGGTGTAACCGTCACCTCCACACACATGTCGTCGTCCTCATTCGTTGCACCATTGTTAAAATTACCGGGCTTAGAGTCTATATCTGCTTGTACGGCGGTGGCAACTTCGGCACAATTCCGGTGACTTTGCAGGGCACGGGCAGTTATCCGAAGTGTTGAACTTGCTTGTGGGGCAACGCTTCCTACCGTCCAGAGGTTATTGGCAAAGACTCCCGTTGGGCTTGCAGAAACAAAACTGACACCAGATGGCAACAGATCGCGTACCGTAACCCCAGTTGCAGCGGCATTTCCTGTATTACGAACTGTAATCGTATATACAAGGTTGTTTCCTGCCAATGGATTTGCATTGTCAACCGTTTTGCTTAGTTCGAGGTCAATAAAGGGATCATTCACCACCAAAACCTTGTCTCGGCTCCGGAGTGTAAGACCTGTTACGGCAGTATTGGTCACTTCCAAATAGTAGGAACCACTGTCATTAAGTTGGGCATTGCTAAAACTCAAAGTGTTGGTTATAGCGCCTTGCACATTGTTCTGACCTCTTCGCCACTGATAACGGTTATTCGCCCCGCCAACCAATTCCGTGAAAGACGTACTTTGCCCCACTTCTATGGTGCGGTTTTCAGCCGTTCCAAATAGGTTTTGTGGCGAAATAATGGGAAAGGTTTTGCCAACCAGCCATGCGGCAAAGGGTTCAAAATCCTCGAAGGTCAAGTTGTTGTTAGAGACATTTAAGGTTTGTAAACTCCTGAAATTGCTAAAATTCGGCAGGTCTGATAATTGGTTGTTCTGAAGTTGTACCGAGAGCATGGTAGTGGGCAAATTTGCGGCCCCAGTTGACAGGTTGTTGTTTGCGAAATTGACAAATTGAAGTGCACTCAAATTTGCGAAGGAAGCCGGAATACTGCCGTTTAGGTTATTACTTGAGAGGGCCAAACCTGTAACACGGTCTCCGTTGATCGTCACACCCTCCCAGTCCTTCACACGTCCGATAAGCCAATTACTTTTGCGAAGCCAACTTTGTCCGCCTGTGCTGTTGTACAAATTTACCAACCCAAGTGAATCTGCTTGGTTGATAAGCGTGCGGATTAACAAATTAATGGTGCCAGAACCAAGCGTGAGACCCGTAACTTGGCTGTTTGTAATGGCGTACCGATACTGACCAGCAGCGGCCTCGGTAACGGCGCTGAGCAGCAACGGATTCTGGTTGGAGTTGGGAAGCACGGTGTTGTTCTTATACCAAGTGAATACATTATACTGGCCATTTATGGAGCCATATCCCAAACTAACGTTCGTGCCATAGTTGGCAACCTGTGTGCGGTTTATCCCAATAGTTTTCTGAGGAGCAATAATAAACTTGGCCGCATTCTGGTTGAAAAAGCCCGCATTTGGCTCAAAATCTGCGAAATCAAATTGATTATTGGAAAGGTTTACCGTCTCTAAATAAATGGACATCTGCTGCGGGTTGAATAAGAATCCCGTGAAATTGTTGTTGGAGATATCCAATACCGATAAGTCATAGACCTGCTCAACTTCCGCCGGGAAATTCCCCGTAAAGTTGTTACCATTTAGCAAAAGACGATAAAATCCGGTACTTTTTTTACCTAAAGAACCATTTCCTACCCCACCGTTTGGATTGTTAGAGACTTGTGTTCGGATTATAGACTTTGGGACGTTGCCCGATAGGTTGTTTTTTGACAAATCCAAGAGCGAGACATAATATAGTGCATACATGTTTTGTGACAAATGATTGCCAAAATCAACAAGCGTTCCTGTCAAGTTGTTATCGGACAATTGAATTTCATCCACCCAATTATAATATGTTGTGATGCCATACCACTTCGAGACCGGATCTTTGAGCCAGCCAGAATTGTTTTTCCAATTTGGCCCACCTGTTGCATTGTAAAGTGCAACCAAAGCCAAGGAGTCTGCCTCAAGAACTGGGCCTTGCGCCTTTGCTTGTTGTGAAGTAAACAGAATCGGCGCTAATGCGTAGAAAAGAAGTCGCTTAAACATGATATCAATGAGATAGGAGGAAGGTATTTGTTTTCACAAAATAGAAAAATGAAAAGGCAATTCAAAGCCTTCTTACAGGACTACTTTTTTTGGGGCACTTACTCCCAAATATTGGGGCGTCTGCCCACCTGATTGGGTGGCGGGTTTCCTACTTGGTTGCCCATTTCGCCAAATGCTGCCCCAACGCCTGCCGGAGAAGTAATAATCCCCACATCGGTGAGCATTCGCCGTCTTGCCCTCCCTTCAGCGGTATCGGGGCTTCCCGTCCAATTCTGTAGGGCGTTGTTAATGTGGCCGAGCGTGGCTCCAAGTACGCCTTCTAAAACTTTGGTGGCCACTGCTTCCGAGGCGCCAAGTCTTCTGGCCAAAGTAGGTGCAACTCTTCCCGCAACCCGCGAGAAAAACTTAGACCCCGTCAGAAAGTCACCAATTTTAGAACCAATTGCCGCTGCAAGTGCATCCCCAGCCATGCCAATAAATCCGGCGGCTACATCTGCTAAGGTAAACCCAACAAAGCGTGTGGTTGGCATACAAAAAACCGTGCCAATGGGCAAGACAAAACCAACACCCGCTGCATCTTGGCATTGCTGTACCATCATCATCCCAGGAGGAGCAGAAATGGCAATGGGACCAGATTGCCCGATGTTGATCGCCCCCATCGTTGCTTTCTCTTGTACCCCAAAAGAGGGCATAAAGTGCTTGGTGGAAGAGCCAAGCATAACGGTTATCGTCTCTATAGGCGGGATCGCCCATGTGGCAATGTGCGGAATAAGCATCCCCTTGTCGTGTCCATGCAAGGTGTCGCTAAACACCATTCCTGTATGGACGTTGCCAATGGTAAACTTCCCCAGCAAGAGTTCTCCAACGGGAACGCCCGGCGGGATAACCACAATCCACGGAAAAACAGGCGCTGGAACAGGTGGTGCAGGCGGCGGATTGATGAGGGTCGCCTTGTGCATGTCGGTCGAAAAACCGCCCAAGTTGGGGTGTTTTGTCGAGATTGCCGTCATAAATACGGGTGTTCATGTCGTTTATTCAAAGAGCAGAAGCTCGGATTTACGGGTGTATAAACCGTTAGGTGCTAATTATGGGTGATAATAGTTTTAGCTAAATTATTAAATATACTTGACTTATTCAATAAAAAAAGCAAGTTATTTGTCAGACAAATACAAAGGGCTTACTCCCAAATATTGGGTTGCCGCCCTCCGGTTGTTGGTGGATTACCAACTGCATCGCCAAGTTGTGAAAACAAAGTTGCCATACCAACAATAGGTACATAGTACCAAATTTGATCCGTCACTGATCTTAATTCTGCAGGTAACGCCCCATAGATGTTTTGGATGAGGGTTAAGGAAATACCAAGCAACGATCCAAATATGCCCTGCGCAATTCTGGTCGAAATGTTCGCAGCCAATTCTCTAGTGATTCTCAAATTCCTTAGCAAGACTGCCGCAAGCCTTCCGGCTTGTTGCTCCATAATTCTTGATATGGGGGCAACTTTGGTTAACAGAGGCCCAATTAACGAAGTCAACGCAGCAACAATAGCATCGCCAATCAACCCGACAAAACCAGCTATCAAGTCACCCCAAGTAAATCCAACCAAACGAGTTGTTGGCATGCAAAAAACAAATCCAGTAGGCAGAACAAAAGAAGTAGAATCGGTAGGGTCAACATTGACGCCCGGGACGTTTGCATCTTGGCATTGCTGTACCATTATCCCACCTGAAGGCGCGGAAATGGCGATTGGACTACCACCTCCGGAAGAATTTTGAGGCAACTCGCCTCTTGCCAAAGAAATTGACCTTGTGACCGCTTCGGTAGCATTCAATATTCCCCATGTTGGCCTTTCTTGGATTCCAAAAGAAGGTAAAAAATGTTTTGTTGACGAACCTAACATAACCGTAATGGTCTCAAGTGGCGGAATCGGCCACGTAGCCACATGGGGAACCATCATTCCTTTATCGTGACCGTATAAGGTATCGCTGTGAAGGGTTCCGGTGTGGACACTTAGGATGGTGGTTTTGCCTGTAAGAATTTCTCCTATCCCTACTGGTGGAATTATAACAAGCCACGGAAAAACCGGTGCTATCACGGGCGGTGCTGGCGGTGGATTTACCAAGGTCGCTAAATGCAAATCAGTGGCAAAACCACCCAAGTTTGGGTGTTTAGTAGAGATAGCCGTCATAGGATTCTACGAAATGCGTTTATAATGGACCTGAACATTTTCCGGAAGTGCCTTTAGCCAATCTGGATGGGGCGCGGTCTGCATTTTATACCTTACCGACCAAATTTGGATCAGTTTCCGGTTTTCGGAATCCAAGTGGATTTTAGTCAGCTGAATGGATTTAACTTCGGGCAATTGAAGCCCCTTGAGCGGCAACACCACCGGATACTCGTTAGGTAATACAACGCGAAATACGGGGTATGCGGGATCAACGCCAAGTAATTCAAGGGTTTCACTTCCACGCAAATGACCAAACCATAGCCCTAATGAGGCTTGCCGCCCTAGCATGGGGTGTAACACGGAGGCTATATCCGGCCCTGTTGTGTGTGCAATACTTCCCCTAAAAAAATCCGCAGGAAGTAAATTTCTTTTCACTTCTGGTTGAGGCCCAGTGGGATCAAAGGCGGGAGGCGGGACACCCATCATGGCGTTTATCGGAAAGGTATAAGGGTCTAAATAGTCAAATCCTATGGGAATGGGTTGTTTTTGCCAATGGGCAGGATTGCCACTGATAAGGCGTTCGGGCGTGAGTCTGTCATCTGGGCGTTCTAAATGCGGCAACGTTCGGCCAATGTGCCAATTCGGATGTGGTGCAACAGCATACGCCATTCCAAAGCGGTTACGTGGATATCGAAGCAGATAATTGTTGCTTCCCCATAGGTGTTCTAAGGCTGGTATGGCACGCCGGAATTTGTCTTCTGGGATGTTTTTCTTTAGCTCTTTGATGTAGGTTTCTTCATAAACCAAATCTGCACCACCATAGGCCAATTCATATCGTAAAGGCAATGCTTCGAAGGGTTGTGGTGGTGTAAATACCAAGCGATTGTGCAGCACATCTACTTCACGACGTCCAAAAACCAAGGCTTCGTGGGTATAGCTTCCGAGTCGTACCCCCACTTTCCACTCGGTCGTAGATTGGGGCGGACGTGCAAAGCCTTGAAGAATGACATCGGTTCCGGTTTTATGCCCAATCATTTCCGGAAGGGATTTCCAAGAGGGTTCTACAACCTCGGTAAGGGGGTCGTGTAATTGGCCTTCGGCATCTATGGCCATTTGTTCATCAGCCACACGCGGCAGCGCATTTGGGAAGAGGTTGTAGGTTTTTTTGATGATAACGGCAAGCGTACCACCCTCCAACCCAGAAAGATGTATAGCGCCAATGTTACCCAACGGCTTTTCGGGCGGAGGCGGGTTTTCCATGACCTTTTTCATGGCCACAGATGCGGGTGTTGGTTTGGGGACTTTTATGGCAAGGCGTTGCATGTTAGCGTGGTTTGACGGGTTTTACCGGAAGTTGGGCGGTCCAATGAAGTTCGGCGGTACGTTTGGTGAAGGCTTGCATCAAATACCGGAAGTCAGCGCGATAGCTTGCAATCACCACTTTATGATCTGCAAGCACGATGAGGCTCCGAAGAATGAGGGGAAAGCGGCTACGTTTTTCGCCCAAGGTTAGGCGTACAAATCCGGCATTCAAAGGTGGTGTGGGGTAATATTGGTCGCCATTGTGGTCAAACCCAATAATTCGGAGCCATTCGCCCAAGTCGTTTGGGTCTAACCGCAATTCGGGAATGGCATTTTGCATGGCGTTGGGCAACATCACGGCCGCCAAGTCTTCGGGCTTGATCTGTCCGGTAGCAGCCAATTCGAGCGGCCCAATCGGTTTATAGAGGCAGCCCGGAATTGGTCGGTCTTCCCATTTTTGGATCAGGTTTTCTGTGCGTTCTACATTGGGCAATGGTTTGTTTAGTGCGTCCTCTGCAGTAAAATAATAGCCTCTTCCGACGGGATTAATCATGTGCCCCACGTCTTGCCCATTCATGCTGATCATGCCTCCAAAGGCAAATTCGTTGGTTATGGGCATTTCGGTAAAGGGTCTTGGCTCCGAGGCTTTCAGCCCACCAAACATATCTTTTAACCAAAAGCGATTGCCGAACACCCACCGAGCTACCAATGTGCGTTTACTGCTTTGAAGGCCAATCGGCATTTTCGCTAAGGGCTGTTGTTTGGGTGTTTTTGCACTTCCAAAGATCAGCAGATCCGTTTTTTGTTGGCGATAATCGGTGTCAACATTTAGCGTAACCCCTTGAAAATCAAAAGGTTCTTCAAATACTGGCCACATCTCTTCATCGGCAACGGGAACCAACCAACCTTGGTCTAATCCGAAAGTAATTTTGCACGTCACTGAGGCCAGAAGTTCGCGTTCCCCAAGTGCGCCTTTTGTGAGTACAGCCGGTAACGGGGTGGTGTTCAAAAATTCCATCAGGGTTCCAAGAAATCTGGGTGGCCATGAAAGGGCAGGTTTTTAAGCAAGTGATGGCTGTACCACAAGGTTGCCTCGCCACTGTCCTTTGTTGTGCGCTTTTCGTAGTCTTCTTTAGCCGTCATTTGTTTATTCGGAAAAAGTGCATTGGTGGTTGCTTGGTTGAAGTATAGGACTTTAACGGATTCCACAATTTCGGCCTCTAACCGATCCCACTTTTCCGGTGGAGGAAGTTTGCCGCGTTCGAGGGCAAACTGCATAAAAGATGCCCTAAGATCGGAAAGTTCATGATCCAAATAGAACATCGCAGCAATGTTTCGGGCTTCTGCAAGCATAGGGATTGGGGTCTAACAATTCATCATAATGCGTTCGCCATCCACTACCACATCGTCGTTGGCATAGAGCGATAGGTTGCCGAGTTCGGCGCGGTGAAATTGCTGACGGGCCGAGGTCTTGAGGTCGAGATTAACGGCTACATCCATTTCGCCATCGGAAGAAAGAGCTATTTTTTTTCGACCATGTAAAGCGATTTCCTCGGCCTCGAAACGTAGGTTATGGTCTGTTCGGATGCACAAGTCGCCACCGGTTACTTGTAATACTGGGCCCGCCTCCGTAACAACAATCGTGAGCGAGATAATGCCATTTTTACCCACAAACTGGAGCAGTGCCTCTTCTGGTTTACCTTCTATAAGCAAGGCTTGTTCGCCGGGTAAAGCAATTTTTTGGATGTCTTTCATGGTTTTTAGGGGTGATGGGTTATGCGTTTTGTTTGATCATGGCGCCAGAAATATCCACAATAGCGCCCGCTGAGATTTTGATGCCCATTGCGCCAAGTTCGATGGTATTACCCATTGCCGTGAGCTTGATTCCTGTGGGGCCTAATTCTATTGTAGCGCCACTGGCCGTAAGTTTAATCGTTGGTGAGCCTTCAATTTCTACACCACCACCCATTCCTTTTAGGGTGAGTTTGCCTCCGGTGGATTTAATATCCGCATTTGCAGTGGCTTGTACGTCTAAGGTTTGGGTTTTAATGGTGTGTTTTCCGGCCTCCGAAAGTTGCCAAATTTCCCCACTTACCGAACGAAGTTCCACTTTGTTGGCGGCGGATTGGATCACCATTTTGTTGTTGAGGGCTTGGTCTGCCAGCACGATGAGGTTGTTCTGATCGTCTAAGGTGAGGTGATGACCGGCTTTGGTAGAGAGCCGGATTTTTTTGGCCGGATCCTCCATTTTAAGTTCATGGCCATACTTCGTTTGTACCGCGATGCCCTCGCGTCTGTCATCCAAACGAATGACATTCTCTCCGGTGGATTGTAATTGGATAAACTTGTCTTGGTCGTGCATCACAAAGATATGCTTATCCGTTGTGTCCATTCGGATGTAATTGTCTTTATCGTGCATCACCAATTTATTTTCCTCTTTCGTGACCAATTCCACCTTTTCCCCGCCATCGGTCATGTTTAGGACGTGGTTATTTGAGGTTTTAAGGCGAATGGCGGTCTCGGCATCGTCCATCAACAATTCGTTGTGCGCATGTGTACGGATGATGTTCTGCTTTTGGTTTTGAGCAGTAACGGGAGAAGTGTTATTGGCGTTTGGAACGGTTCCGAGTGCAATTGGGCGGTTAGGATCGCCTTCTAAACACGCAAAAACCATCTCGGTCCGCTCGTGGTGGGGAAAGTGGAAGCCATAACCGGAGCCAGAATAAGGCTGTGTCATGCGGATTGGCAAGGTCGCATCGCCATTAGGTGCAACTTGTTGCGAGCGTTGGTCAAAGTGTAAACGCGCATGATAGCGGCCTTTATCATCTATATAATTGCCTTGGTGATGTTCCATGGTGGCGGTTAAAAGGCCATCCATTCTTGGAACATGGGTTTTACGTTCGGGTCGGAAGGGCAGGCTAAACAATACGCTCTCGAACTCATTTACGTATTCTTCGCCTTGTTGCGATGAAAGTGCGGTATGGCGGTGGCGTTGGTCTCCATAGTGGATCACTTGGGTGAGCAAATAACTGGTGTTGCGATCGTCCCGGAAGTGTTGTCGCATTCCAAAAATGTATCCAGCGCGGAAGGCACGGCAGTCACCACGGCCAGAAAAAACCATCTGACGACAAGCAATTTCCTGCGCCCGTCGCTGTGCCAACTGGTCTGACGCACCCGGATCTGGTACATTGGCGCCATATTCTACCGCCACACCATTCATCTGGTCTATGGTTTGCGTACCCGGAGAGAGCAAATCGGTTGTGGGTGTCTCGTAATTATAGTCATCCACGTAATATGTACCCGTCACCATTTTGCCCCGCGTTATAAAATCTCGGATAATTTCGGTTCCGGACTCGTCCTGCATCCCGCCTTCGCTATGATATGCAATGTCATCGTCTAAGGCCACAAATGGGCAGAAGGCGCTTTCGTCTGCAATTACCCACTTGTCGGTATCCCCTTCATGGTCAAAGTAGAAAAAAATACCCTCATGTTCCATCAACCGCTTCAGGAAATCCAACTCCGTTTCTTGGTACATCACTACATATTCTTTGCGCGGATATTGGCCAAAATGGGACTCGAACTCAAAATCTACGCCAGCTCTAAAATTGTACCGCCGTGGAAGCAAGTCCTCAATGATTTCTCGCACGGATTTATCTTGGTAAATATGATTTCCTTTACTAAGCGATAACTTCCAAATCTTAGGAACCATTACGACGCGGTAAACACATTGCTCCACCACAAATTCATCTTGAATAAACTCGCTGACAATGCCATGATGCGTCACCCGTTCGCCATTGCGCATAATGGTCAGAGTGCAGGCTTGCATGACCACATCCGCAAAATCTATGGCGTGATCATCCGAAAGAAGGTTGATCCGAAATTCAAAGAGATCCGAAATGGTTTCTTTGCCTTCAAAATGGGTGACATGCCAATGATCTTCGGGGATGGCTGCCGTCCGGAAGGTGAATTGCGTTTCGTGCGCGCGTGGTGGCATAGGAGTAGCAAATTTAGAAGGTTAGACTTTTCTGAATAGGTCATTTTGCTAAAGGCAGCAGACCTCGAAATAAGATTAGAAAATACAGCGGCCTAAGTTTTGAAAGCGAGTGTGCACGGCCAACATATAAGATAACGCTAACTTACACAACTTATGGATCAAAATAACGATTCTGTACCAGAAAATTTATGTAACCAACTTTGCCACCCGATGTTGCTCAGGCGTTCATTCACCAATCGAAAAAAGAGTTCTGCAAGAATCTCAATCGAGCATGTAATTGGGTTCTTAAAACGATTCAGAGTATTGTCTAAAAAACTTAGACGTATGAAAATGAGACTGCTGAAAGGATACTGGAAATTTGTGCGGGATTATGGAATTTAAAGCTCAAAAATTCAAAACATGAATCTTACACCCAAACTTAATTACCTCTAAACCCAATAAAAACAAGTTCAACAAGTCTAATATGGTGGATACGACTTTTGAAGAAGGCGAAGTGAAAGAAAAACTTGAAAGAAACTATGAAGTAACCGAAAGTATGAAGGAAAAAGGGATAGATATTGCCTTTATTGCTGAGATTACTGGCCTTTCAGAAAATGAAATTATTAAACTTTAACCGCCACCAGCTATAAAATTTGACGATGTGCGTGATACAGACGAAAAGCTGCCTCATTTTCCTGTTACAATCTGCGAGGCTATGCCTTCATTTCCGGCCAGATCAAAAGCCTTTATGTGGTAATAGCCTTTTTCGGGTGGTTTAGTGTCACTCCATTCTACGGTTTCGGCATTTGTCTCGCCTACCAAGTGATAAACCCCTGTTGGAAGGCCAGAGGTGCGGTAAATTTTATAGCCTACGACATCCTTTGTGATTAACTTTTCCCACCTAAGCAGAACCGTTCCCGCATCTATTTTTGATTGGACATTTTGCACAATAGGTGGCGGTATATTGTCTTTTAATGTAATCGGCTGCGAAACGGTGGGCTTACTTGCATTTCCTGCCGCATCCAGAGCAGAGACATAGTAAGTATATGTATTTCCGACAACAACCGCTTCATCTCTATATGGAAAAGCCTGATTACGGGTGCGCTGAATGGATTGTAACGGGCCACTTCCAGTTTGGCGGAAGAGTTCATACATCACCACATCAGGCGAGATAGAAGCGCCGTAAAAAACCGAGATATAGCGCCCGTCTATGTTTTGAACAGAAATTTGCAAAGGCGGTTCTGGTGGGTTTATGTCCTTTATTTCCAAAAATATGCGGGTAGAATCACTAAAATTCTGTTTTTTGTCCATCGCCGTCACCACGTATTCATAAGTTACCCCTTCGCTCAGTTGTCCTTGCGCAAGCCCATCATCCACAAATTGATCTCCGACAAATGTTCTGGTGGTGAGTTGTGTGAAGAGTTCGGGCGGATTTTTCACTTGCCGGCGTAGCAAGACATAGGCCAATAAGTCATCGGATGTGGGTGGAATCTGCCAAGCGAGGTTAATCTTCCGGTCGGTAGTAAGGCTTGCTTTTAGGTTTTTTGGCGGTGGCGGTGGGGTTTTGTCTAAACTTTCCGCCATTACGGCATTGCTTTGGGCGCTTTCGTTTCCGGCGGCATCCACAACCGAAATGCGGTAATAATAGGTCTTTCCGGGTAAGATGGTTTTGTCTTTATACACGGTTTCGAGTGGCCCAAGCGTCTTTTCATTGATGCGGACAAAGTTTTTCTCGATCTCTAAACTGCGATAAACGTGATAGCCGGCCAATTGTGCATCTGTACTCATGGGGAATGTAATCGTAGCCTCATTGCCTTTTGGCGAGACCACAACCCGAACCTTGTCCAAGACTTCAGGGGCTTTGTTGTCGTCGAGTTTCAGATTAAATACATTACTTCCGGCGCTTGAGGTTCCCGCCACATTGACAGCAACAACTTGATAGCGTTCGGATTCTCCCGATTTCAACGCCGTAAAGAGGTAAGTATGTTGGGATTGGTTGGCATCACGAAGTAACCACGCCTCTTGAATCGGTACAAATTTGCCATTTTCCATTTGCTTCATGATGTCAAATCGTACCACCTGATCACGGATTTCATCATCGGATTTGGGGTAACTCCACCGGAAAGTGACGCTTAGTCCTTCGTGGCTGGCGGTTAGGCTTTGCGGGGCGGCGGGTATTTCTGGACGAACCAGTACCGTGCCCGTCATCGCTTTTCCTCTGGGTATGCCCGCCCCATCCACCATTTCTATTTTATAGGTAACGGCTTCCCCGCTTGGGGCGTTTTCATCCACATACAATTGTCCCAAAGCCTTTCCCAGCGGTGGCAGTGCATAAGCATACAGTTTAGCCCGAAAGCGATCTGCCCGCAACCGTAAATAGACTGCCTGCGGCTCCGACTCGTCCATTTGCCTACGAAGATGCTGAAATGCCTCTCCCAGTTGAGCAACCAATTCTTCGCCTGAAGTCACGCCCGTAATGGGTGTATCGGTCAACTTCTCAAATGAAGCTTCTCCTATTTTTCGATAGACATGATATTGCTCACCCAACCTCGGAGCGTGATCTAACCATACAAAAACCTTGCTCCCTTGCGCATCGGGAACCAACCGCATTTGTGCAGATACCGGAATCGCAAGAAAAAAAATGGCTACATAGAAAAACAGTTTTCTCATGGTCATTGGTTTATTGAAGTTCGATGGTGAACGTGCGGATAAGGCCAAGCGGGTTGGCTACGGTGACATGAATCTCGAAGGGTACGAAGTCCTTGTTAATGGAGAGCGGAATGGAAAATTCTTTTGTTCCCACCTCTTCGGGTTGCAACGTACCAAGCCAAACATTCTGGGAAATCGTGCGATAGACTTCTTGCGACAACAGCCCTAAGTTATTGGTTTTGCGGTAAGAAAAGACGTATGAAACCCGTCCATTAACCCCAGACTCTTCGTCTTTCAGGTCTATCAACGAAACGGTTAGCGTCTGTTTACGAGGATCCCAAATGCCTTGTGCCTCACCCAGATTTGGCGGCGTTTGGTCTTCTCTGATCAATACCGGACCTACCACCGAAAGACCAGACATGTTGCCTTGACCATTAGAGACCCTGAAGGAGACAAAATAGGGTTCTAATCCCAAAGTTTCGGTATTTGGAACCGCAAACGATTGTCCAAAATCTCCCCGATCACAGCCCTCTGCTTTCGTCCAGCCACGTACATCCGCCAATCCTGCAGCCGTACCAATGGCATATTCGCACGTCCGAATGCCTGTTTCCTTATCTAATCCGGGTTCGGTGTTGACAAATACTGCTTGGCTGGTATTGTGTGAAATTAGGCGGTAAGACCGCATAATCGGTGCTAAAGGCCGCGTTGGGTCTGGTGTATTGCCTAAATTTATCATGATTGCAGCACTGCGCCGCCCAAGGAAGTCCTCCGAGAACACCAACAATCGGGCATCGGCATAAGGCACGGTGTTGCGAATATCCAAGGTCATGGTTTCTCCTTCTATCCTGTCCTTGTACCGTACCGGCGGATCCAGATACCAAAATTGCTCCATGTTCCGACGCGCAAACGCATCTGCAATCACTCCCGACGTATCGCGCTTGTTCGTTACCACATATCCATACCGCCGGATGGCATCTTTGGGATTAAAGATTTCCACTTGGTAATATGTGGGCAAATATGGGGAGTCTCCTCGTTTTGGGTAATTATTAATTTCCGTCTGTTCTACGGGCGGATACACAACGGCATCGGGCATCGGAGCATCTTGGATGGCCGCCTGTCCGTTGACGAATTGGATAAGCGAAGGCGCTTTGGGTGGTAAAAGGTCTAATCGAACCGGATTGGCGGCGTACCACACCGTTTGCAACCCTTGGCCGTTTTCTGCTACCACACTAAAGTAATAATCTTGGTCTTCTTGTAAATTTAGCCCACTAACTTCACCACTTATCCGTGACGAAGTTTGTGTGCGTGCGATATTCCCGACCAATGGTTGCCAAGACTGGATATCCGATTCGCCGTATGCTGACCCGATCGCATATGAAAACGATTTGATATCAGACTCTGGGTCTGATGCAGAAACGTCTATTGCAACACGATTCCGTTTACTCACCCAGATGGGCGTAACACCCTTCTCGGTATCTAAAATGCCCATTTCTTGCACATATCCTTCTTTTCTCATGACCAAATTTGCCGAATTAATGGTGGGTGACGAGGAGTCTTGAGACACCAAATTACCATTGCTTGTTGGTACTTTCACCCCCACTTGTAAGACATTTGGGTTTACGACCACCACGCCTTCCTCACTTACGTCCACATTAAATGTCGCCGTTCTACGGATAACGTTGCCTGCGGCACCTCTTGCTTGAAGTGTCACCGTGAGGGTTTGTACCTTTTCGTCTTTCAGCAATCGAGGTGTTTCAAAACGCTGTTCGGTATTTCTGCCCACACTCAAGGCCGTTCGTTCTGGGAGGAAGGAGGCCATCACGTTAGAGACATATGCTATTTTTTGCAGATAAAGTGG
The DNA here is from genome assembly GCA_017303715.1 of Rhodothermia bacterium. Lineage (GTDB taxonomy): Bacteria > Bacteroidota > Rhodothermia > Rhodothermales > UBA2364 > UBA2364. The sequence continues at coordinate 232,026 of JAFLBZ010000001.1, forward strand.
TTTTGTCGCATCAATGGTAGGTGGTGTATTGTTAATAGGATTTGCACGCACGGTGGCGATCCCCCCCGATACCGCGAGCGCATATTCAGTTACAGCAAGTGGGTGATATGCCGCCCAAGTCAGGTTAACCACGCCCAGATTTGCATTTCGTTGCGCAACAAGGCTGATATTCGCAATAACGGGTGCTTGAAGGGCTTGTCCAAGTCCAGTTTTTAGCGCCTCCAGCGGCTCATTGCCTTGCAAGTTGGTCGCAGTACGCCAAGTCTTGAAGTCCGCCACCATACCATAAAGCGTCACTACCATCTGCGATTTTAAGCGGTGGATTTCGCCCACTTTTGTGGAAAAGTTCTCCCACGCGCTAAGCAGGTTTTCGCGTTGTGTGGAGAAGGAACTAATTTCGTTTTGTATTCTTTCTGGTCCCGTTCCCTCTATGAGCCATTCAAGTCCCAGTCGGAAGCGATCCACCCAAAATTCGCGTTGGATGCGGTTAACGTTTTCCTTAAAACTGCCTTCATTTCCGTCGTCTGCCGCTTTTTTTATGGCATTGTTCATCGTTGTGGCATTGGTAGCCATGTCGTTATAAGAGATACTCGTCCCAATCGTCATGTTTTGATATAGGATTGATGCCATAGCTCCTGCGTCGTAATTGACACTATTGCTACAGTGTCCAAAGTTTTGTGGATCAAGCGCATTTGTAAGGAGACACCTTCTTGTCCAAGCGACATCGGTGGTAACGGTTATTTCGTTTTCAGTTGCTGGCGCCAAGCTATTTAGGAAATTCAAGCGTTGTTGGAACTCCTTACGCAAAGTCCAGACATGGGCAATCCGCCTGCTAAAATAGCTATAAACATTGTTCAATGATGCCGAGAACATACGAGCCTGCGCCTCGATCTCCCCCTCGCCGGAGGAAGGAATTGCGGGCAGGGTGTTCGGGCGCTCAAGCCCATTCATCCAGTTGGCATCGCCGAGCAAACTAACTTCGGTTTTGCCAATGTGTTGCCAGACCTGAACAATGGCTTGTCGGTATTTGCCCTCGATGACCTCCATTGCAGCTTGTAGGTTGCCGAGTGCATTTTGGTTTGCGGCCTCCGCTTGGTCATCCATCCCAAAGGAGGGCGGAATTTCGCCTTGCCAATTCATCTGGACATTTGTGATTGGATTTCGGATGGCATCCATATCCTGCTCCATCTTCTCCGATTCCCGTACCGCTTCGATGGCAATGGATTTAATTTCCTCCAAGCGTGCCAAGATTGAGGCTTCTTTGGTTTTCAGGGCATCTAAGGAAGCGCGCATCATATTCATGTAATGGTCTTCGCTGTAGAATTTTTCTGGTACATCACCTGCAAGGACTTGGCTATAAATATCCGAGAATGCGGTTGGGCGGTAATTGCGTCCGGTTCTGCTGTAATATTTTGCCGAATAGTTCCAGACATTACTTCCCGGCCCCATAATGCTTGCCTTTTGGTCTGGCCGCAAGAGAAGAAACGCTTTTCCAGAAGCGGTAAGTTGTTCTTTGCTCATAAAAGCGGCAGCAGCAATAGCGGCTTGTAAGGCTTGTTGGGCGGCATTGGCCTCGTTTTTCATGTTTTCGGCATCTTGCATGGCTTCAGCAATCATGGCTTCATAGGCCGAGTTCGACCCAAGCCCGCCGTCCCAATCACCATTATAATTTGCAAGATAGATGGAGACCTTTGCAAATAAGACCTTAACCTTTGCACCCGCATAAAAAAGTGTGTTGTTATTGCGTTTGATAAAGGCGCCTTTTGCCGTCACACTTGCCACTTCAAAGCCCAAGACCTCGATACCGGCGGTCATTTCTCCATAAGCCCCCATATTTCTTCCATTGCTCCGCCACCAGACCATAAAGTCGAAATGTACGGTTGTAGAAACAATGGCCAACGCTAGACCGGCATCCACTTTAAGTTTGAACAAAAACCCTGGATCTCCTACAAAGAATTCTCCTTCCATCCCTACGAACAAAACACGCGCTTTTACATTCCCCCAAATTGCCCAATTTGTTTTCCCATTTTGCGAAACGAGGTTAAAGCCCACTTCTGCACCCGCATACAGCAAGAAACCAAAATCCAACTTCACACCGACCTCACCCCCAATTCGGAAAAGATTTGGCTCTTTATGGATGCTAAGATACATGCCTGCTTGGAAAACAGGTAGATCAAAAATCGTGACATTGGCATTTAGCGTAAAGTCAAATTTTTCAAACCCATCGCCAAAGCTAAACGCCAATAAAGCTCGCCCTTTTACCAACCTTAGTACCTCTACTTGGGCAAACAACAAGGCGGTAAAATCCATGCCCTCGATCTGCGGCACCCGATCCGGTTTATAGAGAGCCTCCCGCAACCCCGGCAGGGTCATCACCAATTCCATATCCGCTTGTTCGGGTCGGATAAAGAACCCTGCGCCAATACTCGTCAGGGTCAGCACACCGGGGAAAATCTCGATCGGGAAGTCCACTTTTGCAAAAAGCCCCATTGTGACCTTTCCATCCCGCACCCCAATTTTACCGGCTAAGGCCCCTCCAAGCCCCGGAGCAAGTTCCACCCCTCCGGCCACCCTTAGTACAAAACCGCGTGCGTCGGTCAGGTATTGCATAGAGGCCGTCGCTTTAGCAATTCCTCCCAATTCCAAATGCGCATTTTTAATGGAAAGAAAGAACCCGCCGCCTTGTTTTTCATACACCAAGACCTCATCCACACCACCACCAAGACCTTCACCAATGGTAATACTTGCACCGGCTTTCAGGTAATAATTCACCGCAATGGCCTCCGTGCTTTGTTGCACACCGCTTGGCCCACCACTACTGGTTTGTAGATTAAGTGTCGTGGGGCTGCTGCTGAAGGAAAACCCATTCAGGGTTAACGAAACCACCTCCATCAATTTCACACTGACTTCACCTGTTGGGCCACCCGAATCAAGGATGCCGCTTGATCCTATGGTTAAGCCTTGATACCCAAAAGAACCCGAAGAACCTGCCAAGTTTAAACTGGCCGTTCCACCAATCACCACCGCAAAGCCATTTTGGGGCTTAAAACCAATGCTCAGGTTCGTCATTTTGAAAACCCCTGCATCCAAATCAAATCTAAATTGCGCACTTGGCATCCGCCACTCCACGCCATTGGTTGCAGAAAGCCGGAATCCCCAATTTTGGTCTATATCCGAAGGCGAACCAAAAGCAATGACTTTAGCGTCGTCGTTCCCAAACTTCAGAGACGCCGAGGCCATGATAGACGTATTGCTTAGGTTATTCCAATCAGCTACAAACTTAATTCCGGTCAATTTAAGCCGCGCAATGCCGCCTAAGTCCACCTCCGGCGATCCAGCAACAGGCTCATCCTTCCCAAAATCGAAGGTGGGATAAATAGGGGTGAAAATGGGCGAGCCATCTTGTGCAAGTGCAACGGTAAGTCCAGCCTCCCCCGTTGACTTAAAAGGTTCCGGAAGTGTAATGAGTCCAGATGCCGTGATTTTCGGGCGATTGTTCTCTACCCCAATTTTTAGGGTATTGAACTCAAAAAGATTGGGGATAATCTTGATGGGATCGTTCGGATTGAGGAGGTTTAGGGCGGCATCGCCCACTGAAAACGAGCCGTCCGTACCTATGACCAAGTTATTGATGGGCAACGTTTTCCCGAGGAAAGAAAGTTCGCCATCCAATCCAAACCGTAAAATGGCGTTTTGAATACTGAGGCGCATTCTCCTAATGAGCAAGGGGAATTGCTCACCCAGAAACTTGGTTTGTTGCTGATTATTGAACTCCGCTTGGGTGAGCGCAACGCCTCCGGTTCCGATTTTAAGCCCACTTACGCCCAGAGCAAAGCCTTTTCCGAGCAGTTTTTCCATTTTGAAGATGCCGTCGAGCATCAAGGCAAATTCTTGGTCGTTATTTACAAGACCAATCCGTGAGGGCACAAAATCCGCAAAACCAAGCGGAATACCTTCTAATAAAACAGGCCCCGGCGCTCCAAAAGCATCCTCACCGGAGTTACCGAGGTTTTTACCACTGAATCTTGGATCCATCAAGACATCAAAATTCCACGCATTGTTGTAGCCACCCACCAACTGGAAACGTCCGGGTTTTCCGGCGTCATCCTTGAAGAAGGCCGTCGCTAATTGCCCACTCAAGGCCATACCGCCAAAGCTGTTGTTTTGGATATTAAACGAAACGCCACAAATGGAAATCTGCACGGAATCCCCACCGAAGTTCAGTTTTTTTAATGGGTTATCGGAACAACTTTGTTGAAATTGTGGACTCGCATCGCCAAGTGTGAGTGTGGCATTATCGAAACCGCGATCGGTAAGGCGTAGGCCAACCAATTCTAAAGGCGCATCTCGGTCTAACATCTTTGGCAGTTTTACCGTTGCATCCACCAAAAGTGCAGGTGCGCCATTTACCACTTGGAAGCGCATTTGCTTGAGCGCAAGCGGTGTGCCATTGAAGAGTTTTTGGTTCAGTGCATCCGTCACCTCAACGTCTAATTTCTCGAAGGCCTCCACCGATGCACCATTAAAGACCACGCTAAACGAAGTTTTTGCAGTTGGTTTGCCTGAAATTCCTTCCAGAACCAAGTCGTTTGTTTGTCCCGGACGAGAGAACAAGCGCATCCGGCCACCGCCCAAGTTTTCTGTAGCAACGAGCAGGTTATTGCCTTGTTTTAGTTGGACATACGCCACCGATGTCGTGGGAACGGGTAGCTTTTCTGGAATTAAATCGGCAATTGCTTCCCCGATATTGTCTGGATGAAACCCATCTTGATCCAAATAAGCCACACGTTCTTCTTGGCCATCGTCGCGGGTGCGGAAGTATTCAATTTTACCATCGCGCACATAGACCGAGCCAAATCCCAACGCAACAGGCCCAAATTTTTGTTTGAGTTGTGGGAAGACCAAGCCACCAATCCGCATCTCCGCCGAACCCTCTCCCGAAAGTGTTAAGCCATCTTTGGTGATATTGATGAGGGCAGGAAGACCCATTTTTAGCACATTTCCCGAACTGGGCAAAGGTGTTGCAACGTCTGTTAAGCCCCATTCCCCGCGATCGAAGAAGAATTGCAATGCCAACGGAGCCGAAACTTGAATAGAACCGCTTTGGAGTACGTTTCCCGCAAGACCAAAAACGGCATTGTTGAACGACGTATTGACCGTAGCGCCTCCAACGCGCAGTCCTCCAGAGCCATTTAATTTTAAACCACCTTCCGTCAATAAAGCGTTACTGATGGAAAAAGCAAAAATGGGATTGTTTTTGGGATATTGCCAGATAAATGGCTGGTTGATGGCAATGGATGTGGGTGCTAACAAGTCGCCATTGAGCAAATTTACCGCCAACCGCCCAGTCCCACGTACCTCACTGTTTTGACTTGCAATAACGGCTTCTGCATTACCGGATAATAAGAAGGTTTCCTCCCCGCCGCCGAGTTTTAAGGACAAAGCAGATTGTTGAAACTGAAGCGATACTTCCCCAAAACGAATCGCACCACAAGGAGCAAGATTCGGTATTTGGCCTTCAATCTGACCAGAAAGGGACATCTTAAGTGATAATGAGGTCTTGCAATTATCGGCGTTTTGAACAACCGAGGGCCACTTTAGCTCACCTTCCATCCGCACTTCACCGTTCTGAACTCCTTCATCTGCAAAAAGCCTCCCTCCTATCCGCTTTACCAATAATGCTGCTTGTCCTCCGAGGGACAACGGCTTTTCTTGCAACAATTCGAGGTCATTGAACTGCCCATTTAGGAGGCCATTCTCAAACCCAGCATTTCGAATGATGAGCGTTTGCCCTGCCAATTCTGGTGCGCGATCGGCAAGCCCAAAAGGTTTTACACGTAGATCTATTTCAGGCGAAATTTGTGGCGGATTGACGCCAAATACATTTATCCGTGTCTGGGGCAACCTAAATCCAATAGGCTGAATTTGGTAGGCATTGAGGTTTACATATGGTGCATTGAGCGGCGGATTGGTTCCTTCGTGCAAATCCAATGCAGGCAAGTCGAGGCCATTTTCGGTTAATTCAAGGCCATTAACGGGAATTTCTAAGCCGCGTTCGTTTTTCAAACTTAGCCATAAAGAAGCCGCCAAGCCCATCCGAAACGCAAAATGGTTCTGCTGATAGTCCATTTGAAGGTTACGAATCCCAGCAATACGCAAACCGAGGTTGCCTACTTCCCACGTTTGTGCCTCCGCATAAACCGGATCGAAACGTGTAATGGCAAAGCCATCCGGCGAATACCGAAATTCCGCCGAGGCAGAGGCCAGAATCAGATTAGACGCATTCCGCACTTGGATATCCGATTGGCCTGTGATGAGGAAGGTGGGACTTCCATTTTGGAATGGAACCGACATCTGAATGTTCAGTGTGCGCATGTTCATCCCGACCAAGCCGCGTTCTGCTACTAACGGAATGAACTGACTGGGATTGCAGGTTGTAGATACCTTCCATTGATGATCGGTTTGCGTAAACAACTGCACTGGACAGCCATCGCCTAAAGGTTGCCCAAAAAGGGACATTTTTCCGGTCAGGTTCAGCTTTTCATCTTCAAAACCCACCATCAGCACTGAAAATGGAAGCCCGTCGGGCAATTTAAGGTCTTCGCGACCTGCAACCGAAACGCCCAAGCGCCCTCCTACCACCTGCCGTGTGTTCGGGTTATAAACCAGATTGTCGAAGGCAACCTCGACCATTGGTGGCTCTGCTTGCTGGCCCTGTAGCGCAGGGAGCATCCAACGTGCTTTTTTCCCCGGAAGCGTAAAGAGTCGCAAGAGGCCATTGCCCATATCCTCCGAGGAAACCACTGCCGCACCGTTTGTCTTCACCGTTATATAAGCGACCGACTCCAAGGGCAATGAAATTTGATCAGGTAACAAAGCCGAGGCCAAATTGGTGGCCATTCGTAAACCCAAGGCATTCAGTGTAGCAATGCGGTTGCCGTTTTGGTCAAAGCCAACCTCTCCTTCTTTTGGGGCAAAAGGCGAAAGCGAGAACCAAAGATCAGGTGACACTTGGGTTTCGAGACCCGTTAGGGCGAGTTCACCCACCCGTATATCGCCATTCTGCACAACATTTTGTACAGCTGCTCCGGCCTCTGGCTGCGGAAACGTCCAGCCAAGCGAGGAAAGTTGGGAGGATGCCGGAAACACAAAGCGCAGTCCTTCTGGAAGTTCGGTTGCAGGTGACTGTGGTACACTGGTGTAAGTGATGTGTCCCGTCTGACGATCAACCGCTGCAAACATGGGTAGTGCGTTATCAAGGGTAATTGTGCCGGATTGAATCTGATGGGTTGCGGGGTCTAAGCGTACCTCATCAAACGTAACCCCGCCTAAAGTTGACGTAGCAGTTTCGCTCAACGTGCCAATTCCCAGCAGGTTTCCACGCCCGTTGATGCGGATACCGGATGCCTCAAATTGCACTTCATTCGCATAAAACCGAAAAACGGGATTGTTTTTGGGAAGAGAAATTTGGGTCTGTGTTATTCCACCTGCCGTAGCACCTATCTGCCAGTTGTCAAAGCGGCCATTCATCACATCCAAATTCACCTGAACGGGTACAAGGCCAACTCCGGCCAAATCTCCTTCCCCCGTGAGATTGGAGAAACGTGCAGTTTGTTTGCCCGCCTCTTCTCCAAAAACCAATCCCGAAGAGGTCAGTTTTACTCGATAATGCTGATGGGTAACCGATACATTTTGCAGACTATTGCCGATTCCTGTTGTTTCGGAAACCCAGAAACCACGACGATTCAAATAAACTTGTGCCAGTTCTTGGCCTTGTAGCACGGTGACTTCGCCGAGTACAATGTTTTTTTCCGGTTGTAATGGCCCTGAAAGGCGTACTCGTCCCGTTGGAAGTGCTCTTCCATCAATAGTAAGGCTACCATTCTCTTCAAGATTTATACGAATGTTTGCCCGCATTTTTTCCACATCCAATTGGGCGATCGGTTCCGCAAGTTCTGGCGATTTAAGCCCAACCACACACGGTATCGGGAGTTCGGCAAGGTTGCTCGACCACCCAAAAAACGTACCGTTCCACAGACCGTTTTGCACCTTCATCGCTAAAGCCTGGAGGCAAGAAGGAACACGAGACAAGGCACTGCTCATCCGTAGTTCCAGATCAACTTGTGCATTCCAAGGCCCAGCATCTGCCTTAGACATCCCAAGCCAGTCTAGAACCACCGCCGGCTGCCGAAATCCTTCTATGCGCCCCTCGAAAGGTGCTAAACTGATCGTGGTTGTGTGGGATAAAAGTGATTTCGAGAGCGAGATTTCGGGAATCTGAATGGGAGTTCCATCAAAATTCAACCCAGAAAATGTAGCAAGTGGTTGGCTCCCAAAGATCGGATGACCCAAACCCGCATCCAGATTAAACCTATATGTCCAAGTAAAATCTGCATTAAAAGCAAAGGTTGCTAATCGAATCCGCCCAATATTTAGGTCAAGGCTCCCCGTTTCTAAATACGTTTGCCGAGGGTCGCAGTTTTGAATGCCCAACTCTGGTTGTGGAACCGTTTCCTCCCGAACACGAATGGGAAAGACCACACCACAATACTTACCGTCACGAGTCAACAAGGCCAATTCAGCCATCAGGGTTAAGTCTGTAACCAAACTATTTTGAGTAGCATCAACTGCAAAAGTACCGTTAAGTTGCTGTATTTTAAGCTTAATTTTAGACTGATCTGGCGTATTGTTTACGGAAAGATCAAGGCGACACAATACTGGAATTTGTCCAGCAAGGTCATTCAGGGAAACACCTTCGATGCGACAAGTGGTTGGGTTGCCAAACAGATTAAGTGTGGCCACACCCGTTGTTTCGCCAGCGGGGAGCCGCACCCCAAGCCGCCCCAAAATGAGTTTAACAGGCCCGCTTTCATACACGACCGGATTCGGCAAATTTGCTTCCAGAAAGCCCGAAAATCCCGATGCGTCAAAGGAAATCTGACCTGTAGCGGGTAAATAATTACCCGTTTGTGGATGCCGAATTTTGGCCTCCGCGACAAATCCTTTTATGCGATCCCAATACAAGTCCTGAAGTTGTACATTTTGGTCGGGGAAGGGAACGCCAAGCGAAGAAAGGACATTCCCCAAATAAACCTGACCATTCGTAATAGCGAATGCTTGAGGCTGAACCTGAAGATTTTGCAAGCGGACACGAAGTTCGATTGGGCCATTCATCATTTCAAGACGCAAGGTAGCAAAGCCGGAAAGGGTTTTGAGTCCGGCAATATCTTGCGAAAACGCCTTTGAAAGGCCACGCAGTTGGGCAAATCCGGGCACCAAATCCACTTGATCCCATGCAGGAATGGCATTAGGATCGTCAACGGGCGGTGCGACAGGATCCTCAACCACGTTCGCACTCATTTTGGTAAAGGTAACAATTTCCGAAAAGCCGTCACGGGTGATGGGCGCATTCCGGCTGGTTTCTTCTGTCTTTACCCGAACGGCGTAGCGTGTATTGTCTTCTAAAGCCGGATAAGCCGCAGAATAAACAAAGGTGGTTTGATTGGTACGAACCACTTGGCCGGTTACTGGCGGATTACTGCTAAGGGCTTGAGAGGGCGTCTGATTAGGAAGAATTTTGACGATTTGTAATGAATACTGAAACCGATCTGTGATTGCGCCAACGACGGGAAGCCATGAAAAGGTCATGGGCGCGATAAGCACTTCCGACTCGTTTATAGGAGAAATAAGTTCAGCAGGTTCTGGATACGTGATCTCGGAAGTACCAATCCCCGGTACGGTCATGATTGCCGCATCTGTAAGGGGTTCAATTTCGAGTTCATACCTTCCTTCTGGAATGAGGCCAGATCGTAGCGCAACCGATTGATATTTGCTTTCTAATTTGTTGATTACGTCTTGAACGCCATCATCAAACGTAATACTTGGGGCGTCTTTAAAGGTTCGATAGGTGTAAATGCCCGGTGAGTAGGTATTGGGGCGCGAAGTGGTGGTGTATAAAACTTTATCGTTATGTCTAAAAGTCACTTTGAACCGAAAGGACACAGGACTTGCATCTAATGGATTTTGATACAAAAATTGTATCTGGTATTTTCCCGTTTCATATTCACGGAGCAGGTCTGTATAGGTCGAAAAACTGGCTTGGGGCAAGATGCCAATAAGGTTAACCTGTGCCGTCTGTGACCTTACAAGCGGTGTAAATGCGAAAAGGAGTAGAAAAAGAATACGTTTCATATCGTTTGGCAAATCTGGAAGGTCTTAAAAACGGTGTTCGTACCGGAGCGTCCCCCGAAATTCAGTAAAAGAAGCGAGCGTGCCTTCGGCAGCATTTGAGAGAAGTTGTAAACCCAGCGATAGGCCGTCTTTTTGCGTTAAAGTGTAATTACCCTGAAGCAGCGCCGTCCGCTGCCTGCTTATCAAGGACACGCCCGCAACCGGAAGGGTCTCGTTCTGATTCGAGGCAGCGGTAAGATTCAACCCCAATTTGCGGTTAAACAGTTGTGTCCCGGCCCCCAAACTCAAACCGGAAGCCTTCGTTTCCGAAAAGTTATTCTGGTTTTGTAGGGTACTTCCCCCCATATTCACGGTTAAACCAGATGGCAAACTCAGGCTGTAGGCGGCATGTAGGGTTCGCGTATTAAAATCGGGCGATGGCCGTTTTCCGGAAAGGACGGAAGGACTGAAGTCTGAAAACCTTTGCAGGCTAAACGTTGTATTGATGGCATGTCCCAAATTGCCCGTGCGGAGCGTAAGGATGGGCATTATGGTAAGCATATTGGTCTTTTGGTCTTGTATAAGTCCGGAGGTCTCCAAGGTCGGTTCTATTGGTTTGGATTCGTTCCGCATTTGATTCCAAACTACCGAAAACATAACATTTTTCAATAACCGCACTTGTAAGTTCGCACCCATTTGCGATCGCGTCAAGGTGGACATGCGCTGCTCCAAGAGATTGTTCATCTGTCGGTTATACTGCAATCCAAGATTTAAACGGCGTTTAAACAGACGAAAAGTGGGTTGGATATAAAGGGCCTCACGATCGTCCTGCGCACTCACAATCCCTAAAGACCTAAAATTGGGCTGAATACGCTCGTAGCCCATACGCATACCAAAGGCGGGATACGTAACCCGTAATTCCCCATTTGCTGCAAAATCTGCACGAGTTGAGGTATGTAGGGTAAACCGGCGGAGCACTTTGTTGAGGGTTTCGGTTAATCGTGCGTCTAAGCCTGCATTTGCAATCGAGAGGGTGTCTAAGGATATGTCAGACGAATAAGCGGATAGGGTTCCTTGTAATTGTAAAACAATTTTTTCGGGGATGATAGGCAGTTGAAAATCCGGGGTAAGGGTTGCGTTTTTTACAGGTTTGATGTTTGGACGTACAAGGGCAACATGGTTGGTATCGTCAAAGGCATAGGTTAATGCAAGGCCGATGTACCCTTTTGGGTCACCCAGTGCAAACCTGCCCGCATACATCCGTTGTGCAAAAGTGCCATTTTCAAACAAGGACTCTGTAGAACCTTTGGTGGCACGTTTTGTTTGTCCGGCAGCCACATTTAGGACAAAAAAACGAGGGCTTAGCTCGATAGCACCGCCCAACATCGAAACGCCATTGAGGGCATATCGTCCCAAAACCGGACTGACCGAGCCAATGCCCAATTTCCCCCACTTCCATTGCGTGTTAAAGCCAACTTGATTGATGCTTTGACGCAATTTATTGTCTTCGGTAGAATAGAGTAAATTTATACCAGATTGTAGCCCCAAAAGATTGAACTGCACATTACCAAAGGCTTGCGCACTGCTGCCCGGACGTCGTGCTTCGATACCGGAAACGTGGTACAATTCGCCACTAAAACCAATACCTCCATTCACTTTAAAGACTTGTTTTTTAAGATTTTGAGCATATGAAATTAGGGGACTTGACAAAATACAAAGCCCCAATCCTATGCGAAGCAAGTGTTTAACCTTCATCAACAAAACCATATGATGCGCATTGAGATACGGAAAGACTTGACTGTAGCGACGAGCAAAACAACTGTTTATGGGATGACAAAGCAGACTACCCCAATTTTTATACACCAGTTCTTCTTTTCTCCTCTACATCTTATATTCCGACAATTCATCGGGTTATTAATCATCCACTTCAAAAAAAGATGACCTCTTTGGGGGCTTTATTTTCGATAAGTTGGTATAAGTGTTTGATTATGGTAACCAAGCCCACGCCCAGCTATGATCCCACCGTATTCTTCAGATGAATTTTCCGAACTGCTCTTGCAGTACCGCGAAGGAGACAAGTCGGCCTTGAACGAATTGTGGCCGATGGTTTACCCCCAATTACGTTCTTTGGCACACCGCCACCGTTTGCATTGGCATCAAAACGAGACCCTTAATACCACAGCCCTCATCCACGAAGCCTACCTCCGTTTTGCGGAGAACACCAAAAATGCCGTACAAAACCAAGCCCATTTTTTTGCACTGGCTTCGCGGATCATGCGTTCGATCGTGTTGGATTATGCAAAGCACCGCAATCGCCAAAAACGAGGCGGGGACGTGTTACATGTTTCCTTAGATTTTGCCATCGAATTATCGGAAGACGTAGCCGAACATTTGATTGAATTGGACGAAGCCCTCCAAAAACTGGAAGCGTTTGACGAAAGAGGTGCAAGAATCATCGAAATGAGGATATTTGGCGGATTGTCTCTTCAGGAAACTGCAGCGGCTTTAGACATCTCGATACCAACTGTAACGCGAAATACCAAGTCTGCTCAAGCATGGCTTTATCGCTTCATGCACGAGGATGAATTGGGCCATCAAAAATAAAGTAATGAACGCTCTGGATGCTCGCCAACAAGTACAAACAGCGTTCGAGGAAATCTCGGACTTGCCTAAAACAGCCCAGAATGCGGCACTGGCGCACTTAAGCCCACCATTACGCCAAGAGGTTGAAGCCCTTTTGTCTGCATCCGAACATGCCGAAGCCTTTTTCGAGGATGCACAAATACACATCAGCAAGAGTATTCGCCAACGCCCACAAGTGAATAAGGAAATTGGACACTATCGGTTGGTTTCACTTTTAGGCGAGGGTGGCATGGGTACCGTTTATCGCGCCAAACGCATTGACGGCGCCTATGAATTGGAAGTCGCCATTAAAATCTTGCAAAATGCCCTCAGTTCCGCTTTGTATCAACGGTTTTTGGCGGAACGACAGATTTTGGCGCACCTGAGACATCCAAACATTGCCCAATTGGTAGATGGCGGAACCACTCATGAGGGCTTGCCGTGGTTGGCTATGGAATTGGTGGAGGGTGAACCCATCACCCAGTTCTGTGAACGAAACGGGCTTAACCTTACTGCTCGGATAAAACTCTTTTTGAAGACATGTGAAGCAGTTCGATTCGCGCACCGGAATTTGGTGGTACACCGAGACCTGAAGCCTTCTAATATTTTTGTGACGCCAAACGGAGAGGTTAAGCTATTGGACTTTGGTATTGCCAAACTCATTGAGGCCGATGCCTTGAATACCCAAACCGCCTCCCATCATCTTTGGTTTACACCAGCCTACGCCTCGCCAGAACAGCTAAAAGGTGAATCCATTACCACGGCCTCAGATGTTTATCAGCTTGGCCTAATCCTTTATGAATTAATCACTTCCGAAAAACCGTTTTCTAAAAACCAAACTTCTTCCGCACAACTTCAACACGAAATCCTAACGCGAACGCCTACACCACCCAGCCGAAAAATGCCGACGGGATACGCAAAAAGAAGAACCGCAAGAAATGAATTGGATGCCATTTGTTTGATGGCCTTGCGGAAGGAGCCAGAAAGGCGTTATGGAACCGTAGAAGCCCTGATGAATGACTTGCAACACCACTTAGATGGCCTGCCCGTCTTTGCACAGCCAGATACGTGGGGGTATCGGCTCCAAAAGTTTGTATCCCGCCATCGCCTATCCGTACTTATAGGGTTTATCACACTTTGTGTCGTTTTCGGTTCAGCCATTTTTATGGCCTTCCAGCAACAACAAATCCGTGAAGAACGCGACCGCGCCAAGTCGGAGGCAGAACGTGCCCAGTTGGTGGCCTCTTTTATGGAAGAAATGTATGCCCTCGGCGAATCCGACGCAGCAAGAGGCGGGATTATACAAGTCAATAAGCTCTTAGCGCAAAGCGAGGCCAAACTACAACGCAGCCAATCGGAAAATCCGGGGGTGCAAGGGCAACTAATGGACGTGATTGCACGCGCACACACGCAGGTAGGCAATCATCGCAAGGCACTTTCTTTACGATTTCGGGCATTGGCACTCAAAAAACAAGCCTTTGGTGAACAGCATATCGAAACGGCAATTACACTCGAAGACCTTACAACTTCGTACATGTATCTCTTTTTGCCAGATAGCGCTGCCTATTATATGGAATCGTCATTGGCACTATTCGAGAACTTGCTGCCGACAAACGACCCTAAGACGCTTTATGCCTATCTACATTTAGGAACCGTTCGCGAAGCACAACACCGACCACAAGACGCCATCGCTTTGTATAAAAAAGCAGAATCCGGCTACAAAACATTGCAAAATCCACCTAAAAAGGATCTCGCAAACCTTTATAATGCTTGGGGATATGTCCTTGTAACCACCCGTCGCTACAAAGAGGCCGGCGCAATTTTAGAAAAGGCACGTACTGCCGCATTACAACACAACCAAGGACTCCACGAAATCACCCCAATGATCTGGGGAACGCTTGGTTTGATGTATGCCGGACAAAAAAGCCTCGTTCAAGCTGCACAGGTTTATCAAAAAGCCATTACCACACGAGCGCAATTATTGGGCTGGCAAAACAAACGCCTACTACAAAGCTTAAATTATTTAGGCGGTTTCCAAATGGCGGCAAATTTGGATAGAGATGCTTTTAACACCTTTGTGAAAATTGAAGCCATACAGCAGACGCTACCGCATATCACAACCGAAGAAAAAGGTTTAAACGCTTTCTATTTGGCCCTTTTATCGGAAAAACGCAAAGACCAAACTGCTGCAAAGCAATTTCTGGCCAAAGCAGAGACCGCCTTTGGTTTTGAACAAAAAAAATCAGGTCTTAACCCGCAATTAAATACCACAAGGGTTTTATTTCTTAAGGCTCTTTTAACTAATAAATCGGCGGAAAGTGCCTTTAAAAATGCTTTTTATCAACTCAAAAGTGCATTTCCAACATCGCCAGAGGTACACTTGCTTCAGGGCTATCAATCGGATTTATACACAAAGTCGGGGCAATTTGAACGCGCAGAAGCCTTATTGTTAGAAGCCAATAACACACTTGACCGCCTTTCAGGAATGAACCTGCGTTTCCAGATCCAAATCTGGTCGAGGCTCCATACCCTGTACCTAAAATGGGACAAGCCAGAAATGGCCGCCAAATGGCTAAGTACGCCCGCACTGTAATGTTTCCCTCTTAAATGCGACAAAAAACAGAAATACCTTTTGTAAACACCAGCATATATGAAAAAGTACTTGACACTCTTCTTCCTGACCGTGATAACCGCGTGTGACACAACCATCCCGACAAATCCAGACAACCGAACAACCGACCAAATCATGTACGACCTATCAAAATCAATTAATGGTTATGTTTGGTACAAGAAAACGGATGTATTCTTACCCAAAAGTACTGGTAGCGGCCACAACACTCCACTCATGCGCACGCGGTTCAACACCATTGCAGCCGAAAAATTGGACGGTGCAGGGAAGGTAAAGCCCGGCAGCACCTTTCCCGAAGGTTCCTTAATTGTCAAGGAATTGGCTGCCTCAACCGGAGAAGTGTCAGTCTTTGCGATCATGTATAAAAGCACGAAAAGCACGAATGCCGATGCAAATGGCTGGAACTGGGCCTATCTCAACACCGATGGCAGTGTGCGGATTTCGTCCGATCAAAAAGGCGCGGCTTGTATTTCGTGTCATGCACAATCCGGACATATTGACGCGGTACTGATGAACAAATTTTTTCCCTGAACCGTTCCTATGAAGGTTCGCATTGAAATGTAAGCAATGGATTAATCAAGCCATCAACATAAGAGGCTCAAGCACCATTGGATGCTACGAATCTGTAATTAACCTCGGACAATCATTGACCGTCTATCACTGAATAACAAGTATATTGTCAATATTAAGCCAATCTTTAACTTTAAAAAAATTAAGGCTTTAACGTGCATTCTATAATCAAGCGGAAGCCTGCAAAAGCCAGTCCCGGCCTCAAGAGCGTCTTGTAAGAACTCACGGGATTGCATAAATTTGAGTTTTACTAGGGTTTGTTCTACTTTTAATGAATGGCATAGCTCTGTAGGTGCGGTATCTTATTAGAAATCGGTTTCCAAATGCACAACAAAGCCCCGTAGGGGCGGCATCTTTACATGACGAGGAATACTGGTTGTTCGTAGCCAAAGCCATCCATTTTGGTTGAATGCAGTCATCAATGTTGACGGTATGAGCCGAAACCCGGTGGCTCAGCTAACCAGCGGATTTTCCTAAGGGTTGCTCTGCCATTATTGAACAACACATCATACTATTAAGATAGAGGCGATCTTAATTATGCAAAAAATAAAGGGCAGGATTGTTAATATGATACAAACAAAATAAGCGCGTATGCCCAAAAAACATGCGCGCTTTGTATTTAAATACCTAAGCTAAGAAGGCGTTAATTGCTGATAAACACCCAATCAAAGTTCTGGTCTTGCACTTTAAACACCAAATTGTATTGCAAATCAAAGGCAAATAGCCGGAACAAACGCATACGAAGCCCCAAACCTAATCCAAAACCGGTGTGGCGATGACTCATTGATGTAGTGTTGATCACCGAGTTCGCAAATGCAGTCGCATACAACACATCCGCATGAACTGGCAACGTCATCATGCCTCGGTCAATGTACCAAACGGGCGTTAGGTAATCCGCCCCGATACGCAAAAAGTGCCGACCTTCGGGCGTTTTGGGGTAGCCAATAATCCGAAGTGCCTCCAAGCCATGTTCTCCAGATTCATTAAAAGCGGCATAAGCAACCGAAATTTTACCGCTTCGGTTACGCTCTTTTCCATAGCCGATATAACGATCCGCAGAAAGAGCATATGAAAGCAAGCCTTTTTCCTCGCCTGTAGATTTATCCAAAGCGCCATTTAGGTTGAGTATCGTTCCCGTATTTGGACGTAAATCTCGGATATTGGCTTGGGCCTTGTGAATAACAGACAAGCCACCTGCTACTCCCGTATTGCCCGTATAGGCTGCATCAGACTTCAAGGGGCGAAGACCTCTTCTAAATCCAGCAAGAGCCAAATCTGCTTGTACCGGAAAAACACCACTTTTACGAATGAGCGGTTTCTTTAGGCTCAGTCCCAAGCCCACTTCCTCCATGTTGTCACCTTTACGATTCACAGGCCGATTAAAGAGCGTAAACTCCGGCAAGAAGGGTAAACGGGCCGTACTAAGGGATACGCTTCCCCATAACTTTTTATCATACACATAACCAGTGATGTTGCTCTTAAAACGCTGTAAAACATCAACCGATGAATATGAAATGCCATAACCATTTTTGTCTTCGATAGGAGAAACCGCAAAAGGCAGAAAGTATGATCGCAAATTTTTAAGCGGTTTATAGCTTACCTCCGTTCCACCTTCATATGGTCTAATGGGCATTTTTTGCAAGGTAGAGGCCCAGTCTTTCGTCAAGCCACGTTTCCCAAAACCATTTACCGGAACGAACTTTTCGGGATTGAAGGGCAAGATGCCAATGCTTTCCCTTTCACGGCCATACCAGACAAAAGCGACCTGCCCGCCATCGGGCGATAAAGAAGCCTCGTATGCCCCATAGGGCGCATTCGTCACCCGGAAGCGTTCGTTGGTGGTAATGTCCCAAGCATACACATTTGGCACACCCGTAGAATCCGCTGTGAACAACATCCACCGTCCATCGCGGCTCCAAGCAGGGTCGAATACCGAGCCACTTTCAGGCAATATAACAGGTTCATACGTGCAATTTTCTGAACGACTTACCTTAAATATACCTTGCTTTCCGGCGGCATTGAGTAAAACATAAACCTCATCTGTCCGTGGCCTTGGGGAAATTTCTAAAATCCGCCCATAACCCGAGGCACAAACTGTTTTTGTATTTCCATCGGGCAAGACTTCCACCCAGTCCGAGGACTCACCATTGTTTTGTGTTGCCCAAAGTTCACCATTTTCACCACGAATGGGCGTAAAAACCCGTTTCCGATGTGTGACTTGAACCTCTTGCTTTGTGTCTATATTAAGCCGATTAATGTCCGATATGAACTGGGTAGGCGTGTTTAACACATCGTTGTAATCTCCCCAAAAGAGTTCCCGACTTTTCTCATCGAACGAGAAGGCATGGTCTTCATTAATTTGTGCATGGAACAATAGGGCTGTTTTACCGGTTTCTGCATCTATCACATAAAACCCGGGTCGTTCCTGATACCCTTTTCCATAGGTAACTATGGATTTATCATCCAACCAAATAGGGTTATTGTGAAAAACTCCGATCCGCTCTTCAAAAAGTACGGGTTTGGATAACGCCCTCAATTTACCTATACGACGGCGCTCGACCTGCATTTCCTTCTCCCGAAAAACACGATTAAGCTCATAAGGCCATTTCCCAGTTGCTTTGTAAAGCGCATATGCTGTGCCCAAATAGGGACGATTTGCATAGGCGCTGCTATAACGTTGATACGTACCGCTCCCAAATTCCTCGGCAAGAAACTGTACAAAGTGTGATCCACCAAAATAGTGCCTCCCGCTTGGCATACCATAATAGTTTGGCGAAAGCGCTTGGTTTAGCGTCCAGCCAAGCGGACTCCCCATGGCGGCATGGTACTGCATGGAAAAAAAGGGATGATTAAGCCGGCCTACTTTCCCTTCGTGTAAAGAACTTTCGTGATACACCGCAACACCTTCCAAAAAACCTTGTGGTCGAAACACATTGAGGAGTTTTGCATATTCGGGAAAAAGCCATGTAAGGAAGTTGCGCTTATAATGGTCTATCTCTATGGCATGAACCAATTCGTGAGGGAGAACGGCTTCAAGCCAGTTTTCATTCCCCGGATGCAAGTACTTACCCCGAATAGCAGGGACTTCGATCTCCGACCGAAAAGGCAAAACCGTCACAAATCCATTCGACGCATCGTTATAACCATTCAGAATCACCGAGAGTCGGAAAGATTCGTGATTTCCAATCAGATTTTGCGTTTCGGACAGGTTTTCTTCCAAAATGCTTGCCGTCTGACGGGCAGTGCCTTCTTGGCCTGCATAATGAATAATATCGAAATGTTCCGTTCTAAGTACTTTATAGGATAACCCTTTCGGACGAT
Organism: Rhodothermia bacterium; assembly: GCA_017303715.1. GTDB lineage: Bacteria > Bacteroidota > Rhodothermia > Rhodothermales > UBA2364 > UBA2364. The sequence continues at coordinate 251,338 of JAFLBZ010000001.1, forward strand.
AAAGCAAGGATCCGAATTGCGCATTGGCAATAGTCGGAACAACAAGCGTTACAAGAAAAAAGTAACGTAATGTTTTGGCAATCATGGCTACAAAGATTAACTTGATGTGATCTGCAAAATGCACTTAAACAAAAGCTGATTAAGATAAACCAAGATCGGAGGACTTTATGCGTAGCCATCATTTTTTTGCTATTCTCCTTATTCTCGTAGGAAGAACCACATTAATAAGCGCCCAAACACAACCACAAGAAGCCGTATTAGGGACAATAAACACCCTTTTCGACGGGATGCGAAAGGGCGATAGTACGATGGTACGATCAACCTTCCACCCGAAAATCAAAATGGGAACGAGTTTCTTTGACCGGAACAGCAAGCCGCAAGTACAAACCGAAGACTCCCCGAAAAACTTTTTGAAGGCCATCGGGACACCTCATCCCCAAGTTTGGGATGAAAGGATTGGCGTTGTGGATGTTCGTGTGGATGGCTCCTTGGCCACCGCTTGGATGCCCTATACATTTTATATCGGCGATAAACTTAGCCATTGTGGGCACAATTCCTTCCAGTTGGTCTTGACCGAGAGCGGTTGGAAAATCCTGTACCTGATTGACACCCGTTACAAAACCAATTGCGATGACCCTAAAAACCTACGCCCAACCTTAGAAGCTACCCTCCAAGATTTTATTGACCAATGGCATCGTGCTGCTGCGACGGCAGATGAAGACGTCTTTTTTGGAAGTATGGCCCAAGACGGCGTGTATCTGGGAACCGATGAGACCGAACGCTGGATCCGGCCAGAATTCGAGGCATGGGGCTTAAAATATTTTCAACGCGACTTTGCTTGGGACTTTAAGCCCAAAAACCGACATGTTATGATTAGCAAAGATGGCCGTATGGCTTGGTGGGACGAATTGCTGGATACGTGGATGGGCGTTTGTCGCGGTTCTGGCGTTTTGGTACTCACGCATGAAGGCTGGAAAATACAGCACTACAATTTGGCTGTTACCGTCCCCAATGACAAAATCAATGGCTTTATTGAGTTGGTCTCCGGAAAAAAACCAGATCGGAAATAGCACCAAAATGGATTCCGTCACCTTTTTTTGCAAAGACAGCCTTGTTTTCCGTGCTGCAACACAGGACGACGCACCAAGAATAACGGTCATTTATAACCAAGCCATTGCTGCTCAAAATGCGACGATGGATGATGAACCACTGTTACCCCACGCTTTTACCGAACGGATAAACGAGTGTCAAGATCGTGAGGGCTACTTTGTGGTCACCAACGAAGGGCTTGTCCTCGGTTGGTCGGCGGTTAAGTTATGGAGCCACAAGGCCGGATATCGTTTTACCGCAGAGACCTCTATATACTTAGACACGACAGAGACGGGCAAAGGAATAGGCCACTTTTTGCAAGAAAAAACCATGTCCATTTGCCGCGAATGGGATTTTCATCACTTGGTCGCACGGATTTGGCAAACCAATGAAGGAAGTATTCGCTTCCATGAAAAGTTTGGATATCGCATGATTGGGATTCAGGAGCAAGTAGGCTATATGAACCAAAACTGGCAAAACGTGGCTATCCTTCAGTGCATCTTAATATGAATAGGCTGGTCTGCAATTTATATCCTGATAGGCCGTGAGGGTTTATAGCCCATTCTTGCCCATCACCGCTTTACAAATTGACCTCTTGTCTAACTCATGTTAAGGAATTGGTACGCATATCCAGAAATCGCCAACCAGAACCCCATCTACAGGCCAATTACAGTCACAAGAGCAATTTTTCCAATTTATGGTTTTAAACAGGTAAACAAACTTAATGATCTGTCACATATTCAATGCCCTCGATCGTTACTTTACAAGAACATTCACAATCGGTTGATATGCAGTTTGCACCGCCGTTAAGTCCAACACAGGTGACTCTTTGGGCAGGGCAAGAGCTATTACCAAGCCCGCAAGCACTAGCTTCAGGCTTTGAAAACACTGTCCATAACGACTATAGACAGGCCAAATAAAATACAGAAAATAGAGGCAAATAATTTTGTTTTCATGTTGCTAAAGTTTTAGGTTAAAGCTGTAAATGACGGGGTCATTATCCGTGGTATTTGGCAAGACATATAATTTATTTTTGAACAAAACAAAATGCTGGATTCCTATCCAGTTCTTATAGTCTGATAATGGTTTATCTTCATTTCTAAACAGTTGAATTATTTTTTCCAATTTCCATTTTTTCTTTTTCAACTTTAAAACGACAATTTTATTCGACAATGCTATCGCCAACGTACCCTTATCTGTTTTCCCGATTGCGTTCATAAACAACAATACAGGTTCTCGATTGTCTTTCTGCATCGAGATGGCAGCCTCATTGTTCTTATTGACGTGCGTGCTTATTTTTGAACTTTCCAATACCAAGCTTTGTGTAAATGTACCATTTTTATCAAACATAAAAACGAAGGGTAGCGTCCGGTATGCGGCCACAATTTCTTGATTCACCTCGGCAGAAATAGCATAATTAAGTGTACGCAACCTATCTTTTTCAGAAGACAAATAAGGCAATATATTGATAGCCTTTTTAAATGGGGTCTTGGCCTCGAAACCTTGCAATAAAAACTTACGATCGGTTGATTGCTTGGTCACAAACACAAATTTTTCACTACAAATAGCACGCCCACTAACGGATGAAGCAATGGGCAGGCTGTCCACATATTTCAGATCATTTGAAAAGACTTGTATGCGGTCATTATGCTGATCTTCAATAAAAACATTTTGTCCGTTTTCACATATCGTTAAAGGTTGGCTAAACTCACCCGGCGCCTGACCATTTTCGCCAATGGTTCTTGTGATGATTGGCGATCCAACGTGGGACACGGCAATATGGTGGTTCTTGCGGTCCACAATCAAGAGCGAATCACGGTGAACAATAAAAGAAGCAGGTTCTGCTAATAATGTTTCCCCGCTATTTCCAATGATCATTTCTGGAAAATGTGTTTCTGGCTCAATACCATCTAACTCAATTTTATGTACCTTATTGAGGCGTAAATAATCTTTTAAATTTTCCTGAATAAGCTGATCTATTGGCTCTGGAAAACCCAAACCTTTGTCTGTGGTCTTACAAGAGATAAAAAATAGACTTGTTGCGCTTGTTTTTATTGAGTTTAGAAGGAATTAAGTTTGGGTGCAAAATTCATGTTTTGAATTTTTGAGCTTTAAATTGCATAATCCTGCACAAATTTCCAGTATCATTTCAGCAGTC